>LARU01000001.1 GCA_001274695.2 Azoarcus sp. PA01
TGGCATCGGCATGGGCACCGAGGGCATGAAGTATTCGCTGGTGTCGCGGGAAGTGATCGCCGACAGCATCGAGACCTGCGTCAATGGGCTGTGGCAGGACGGGGTCGTGGTGATCGGCGGATGCGACAAGAACATGCCCGGCGGCATGATCGCGCTTGTCCGCACCAACGTGCCGGGAATCTACGTCTATGGCGGCACGATCAAACCGGGCATTACAAGGGCAGGGATCTGAACATCGTCTCGGTTTTCGAGGCGGTGGGGAATTTACCGCGGGGCGGCTCGATCCGATCGATTTCAAGGAAATCGAGAAGCGTGCCTGCCCCGGCAGTGGCTCGTGCGGCGGGATGTACACGGCCAACACGATGAGCGCCGCGTTCGAAGCGCTCGGCATGAGCCTGCCGTATTCCTCGACTATGGCCAACGAGGACGCCGAGAAGCTCGCGAGCGCCGCCGAGTCCGCCCGGGTGCTGGTGGAGGCGATCAAACGTGGCCTTCGCCGCGCGACATCGTCACCCGGGAGGCGATCGAGAACGCCGTCAGCGTGATCATGGCGACGGGGGGCTCGACCAACGCGGTGCTGCACTTTCTGGCGATCGCCCACGCGGCCGAGGTGCCGTGGACGATCGACGACTTCGAGCGCATCCGGCGACGCGTGCCGGTGATCGTCGACATGAAGCCGTCCGGGCAGTACCTCGCGACCGATCTCCATCGGGCAGGCGGCATTCCGCAGGTGATGAAGCTGCTGCTCGAGGCCGGGCTGCTGCACGGCGACTGCGTCACGATCACCGGGCGGACGATCGCGGAGCTGCTTGCGGACGTTCCGGCGGCGCGCGTGCCGATCAGGACGTCATCCATCCGCTGTCCGATCCGCTGTACGCGCAGGGCCATCTGGCAATTCTCAGGGGCAATCTATCGCCGGAAGGTTGCGTGGCGAAGATTTCGGGTCTGAAGAATCCCGCCATCACCGGCCCGGCGCGCGTCTTCGACTCCGAGGACGACGCGATGGGGGCGATCATGGCGCGCAAGATCGTAGAGGGTGACGTGGTGGTGATCCGGTACGAGGGGCCGAAGGGCGGCCCCGGCATGCGCGAGATGCTCGCCCCGACGTCGGCGCTCGTCGGGCAGGGGCTCGGAGAGTCGGTCGGGCTGATCACCGACGGCCGGTTCTCGGGAGGCACCTGGGGCATGGTCGTCGGCCACGTTTCCCCCGAAGCGTTCGTCGGCGGCCCGATTGCGCTGGTCCGCGACGGGGATTCGGTCACGATTGATGCGCACCGGCAGCTCGTCCAGCTCAATGTCGGCGAGGAAGAGCTCGCGCGCCGAGCCGCCGACTGGACGCCGCCGTCCCCGCGCTACACGCGCGGCGTGCTCGCGAAGTTTGCGAAAGCTCGCCAGTTCCGCCAGCAAGGGTGCGGTTACGGATCTGGACTTGTAGGTGGTGACCCGCAGAGCCGGCCGGAGGCGCGGGATCGGGCCTGGCGAAGCCCATCTTGCGCAGATCGCGAGAAGTCGCAGCAGGCGTTCTCACGCCGGTCGGTGACAGGCGTCTCGAATTGTTGCCGTCGGGAATCGACGCCGGAAGCGCGCTTCTATCAGCCACACACAGTCTCGGTGCCGGCCGATTCCTGTCCAGGCCCGCCCGGTACAGCAACCGTCACCGACGGGGTGCCCGCGCCGGTGCTGCTTGGCGAATCGCCTTTTTGGTAGCGCCACCCCCAGTTGGCACCGCGATTTGTTCTGGTGACCCGGGCATCGACCGCCGTCTGCCTGGAACGCATGGAGGAGATAGGGATGACCGACCACATGCCTGATGACCTGTCTGCCACTGGCAGGGACCTGGGCCTACACCGACGAGCTGCGTCCCCGGCACGGCGTCGTACGCAACGTCCATGGCGAGTGGGTGTTGCTGAGACACGAACTGGTCGTGCAGGCTGCGCTGAGCGATGACCGGTTTTCCAGCGCGGTGTCGAGCCATCTCCACGTCCCGAACGGCATGAACTCGGCCGAGCACACGGCATACCGGCAGGCCCTGGACGGCTTCCTCACCCCGGAGGCGCTCGCGCCCTTCCGTGAGCGATTCCGTCGGGTGGCGACCGGCTTGGTCGCGTCGCTGCCAGGGCGTTGCCGTCCACGGCCGTGTCCCAAGTGGGCGTCCGGTTTGCGGTCCGGGTGCAAAGCGCGTGGCTGGGCTGCCGGCCGATCTCGAAGATCGCCTCGTGGACTGGGTTGCCGAGAACCATGCCGCGACGCGCTCGGGCGATCGGTCGTGGACGCAGCGGGTGGCAGAGTCGTTCGACGACCTGATCCGCTCCGTGCTCGAGCCGCGCGCGGCGCTGCGCGCGAGGACGGCGCGGACGATGTCACCGCCGGGCTGATGCGGACCGAAGTGAACGGCCGGCCGCTGACCGACGCGGAGATCGTGTCGGCTCTGCGTAACTGGACGGGTGGGGACCTGGGCTCCATCGCACAGTGTATCGGTGTGCTGGTCCATTACTTGGCGACGCACCCAGCTGTGCAGGATCATCTGCGCTCGGGCGTACCTGACGCCGAGATCGATGCCATCATCGATGAGATCCTTCGGATCGACGACCCGTTCGTGTCCAATCGCCGCGTGACGACGTGCCCTGTCACGATCGGTGGCGCGGAACTGCCGCAAGGCGCACGCGTGAAACTGAACTGGACGTCCGCGAACCGGGACGAGGCGGTCTTCGGCGACCCGGACGCCATGGGTCCGGAGCGTAACGCCGACCGAAACCTGGTGTACGGCATCGGAAGGCACGCGTGCGCCGGACGCTTGCTGGCGACGCTGGAAATGCGCATCGCGATGCAAGAACTCCTCGCCGCGACGTCGTCGATTGCACTCGACTCGCAGCGGCCAGCCGAGCGGGCAGTGTCTCCAGTTGGCGGCTGGGCCATGGTACCGATCGTGCTGGCGTAACCCGTTCGCCTTGGCGCATGAGTTTGATGCTGGCACGTGCCCCCTAGCATTAACTCGGCGCCCGCAGATGCTGTTGCCGTGGGATTTCAGGTTGGGCCAACGACCAGACTGAAACGGACCGCCTGTGGAATGCGACTGTAGAAAATGACGGACAGGAAAGCGCATGCGGCGAGTGCAAAAACAAGTGGGGACTGTTGTGGCAAATCAGGCCACGCGCCCTGACAGCCGCCCTCACCGATCCTGATCCAGCTGCGGCTCAGCGCGTTCGAAGCCATGATGGGGATGAGAAAGATTGATATCGCTGCGATCAAGGCCGCTCGGCGCGGTTGACGCCGAAGCCGTGCCAGCGACGAACGGCCAATCGTTACGGCCAGCATTCGAGAAAATGCGGTGGGTTTCGAGGTGCCCGGGGATGAGCTCACAACTTGCTTGTCCCTGCCGCCCGACGACTTGACCATCGCGCCGGTCGTCTACAAGGGAACGAGCCCAGTCGCGCGCGTCATTGCAAGCTTGCATAGCCCGACTCACTTGCCGGTTCCCGGCAGAGTTCTGTCTCCACATCCCATTCGCGTGTCAGAGACAGATGCACGACTCCATTGTCATTCTCGCCAGTTCCAGAAAGCTCGGTGGCATCTGCCTCGCCGGCAAGGATTTGTCGCGACCCAGCCCAGCTGGATCCGCCCGGTCTGCCGCGCCGCAGGCCAGGCTTGGCCGGCATCGGTTCTGAGGATCCGCGCGGGGGGCATTCCTCACCTCGGAAGCCGAGTGTGCATCCCGCTTGCGCAGTCCATGCCCGAAGCCCATCAGCAGGAGAACTGGCTCGTCGGTACGGGAGCGTGGCAGCACAAAGGCACGATGCCGACCGACACCTTGCTCGATCTGGTCGATGTCGAATCGCCCTTGTGGATGAACGGCGATCAAAGCGTGCACGGCTGGAACGATCGCGTTCCGGAGTGCGTCGCCGCGCAGTCGATCCGCTCGTCGCTGCGGCTGGTCAGGCCGCAGTGGCTGCGCTTCGAAATGGATTACAACAGGTACACCACATTCGCCCTCCGCGCCGCTTTCGGCTGGGCCGGGCACGAATACCGGCTGTGCGTCACCGACGAACTCGCGGTCGCCCGATGGCACGCACGACTGATGGACGGTGAATCCGGTCACTGCGACGCACTGCTGACCATCAGCCTGGGTTTGCCCTTCCACGGCTATTGCTACAAGCTTGTCGCCGGCGTCATGGAGCTCAGTTAAGTCATGAAACCGATCTACACCATCGGCCATTCGGATCATTGCCTGGAGCATTTCATCGAACTGCTCGCCGAGCGCGGCGTCGGCGTGCTGGTCGACGTACGCAGCTCGCCCTGGTCCAGGCGTTTTCCGCACTTCTGCAAGGCGCAACTGGCGAGCGCACTCCACCCGGCGGGCATCCGCCATGTCTGGATGGGCGAGCAACTCGGCGGTCGCCCATCACCCACCGTGCGCGAGCAGATGATCGGCGAAGGCTACGCCGCCATGGCGGCGACCCGGGCTTTCAGGCAAGGCCTGAATCGCCTGCTGCGCGGCCGTGCCACGCATTGCGTGGCCCTCATGTGTGCCGAGCGCGACCCGGCCGATTGCCATCGCGCACTGCTCGTCGGACGAGCGCTGGCTCAATGCGGTGCCCCCCCCGTCCACCTGCATGCCGATGGCAACGCCGAAACGCATGCGGCCTTCGAGCGCCGTCTGTTCGAGATGGCGGGCGCGAATCCGGACGGCGACCTGTTCGCGTCGGCCGACGATTTGCTCGCGCTTGCCTACGTCGAACGCGAGAAACGCCTCACCGGTGTCGCGGAACTCGGAGAACACGTATGAGTTCGATCCTCTACACGGTCGGTTTCACCCGCAAAGGGGCACAACGCTTCTTCGAACTGCTCGCTGACGCGGGCGTGCGTTTGCTGCTCGATATCCGCGCGCGCCCCGATTCCCAGCTCGCCGGCTTTGCCCGCGCACGCGATCTCGTCTGGTTGCTGCAGAAAGTGGCCGGCATCGGCTATCTCCATGTCTCCGCGCTCGCGCCGGCGGCCGACTTGCTGGCCGACTATCGCGACGGGAGGTTCGACTGGGCAGGCTACGAGAGGCGCTATCTTGGCGCCTTGAACGAACCCCTGGTACGAAAGCAACTCATCGGGGTGGAGCTGGACAGGGCATGTCTGCTGTGCGCCGAGCCGCTTGCCGACCAATGTCACCGGCGTCTGGCGGCAGAGTGGCTGGCAGCCCGGCAGCCGGGGCTGGAAATCGAGCACCTCGTCTGAAGGGGATTGAGGTAGGCTGACGAAAATGGACACTCCCGGTTGGTAGACTTGCCCAACGGGAGCTAGCAGATGCAAAGAAAATGTCAGCATTACACGCCGGAGTTTCGGGCCGAGGCGGTCAAATTGGTGTTGGAGCAAGGGCTGTCGCACGAGGCGGCCCCGCAGCGGCTGGCCGTGCCCAAGGGCACGCTGTCGAACTGGATCACGGCGGCGAAATCGTCGCGGGGCGGATCGGCGCCGCCGGGGGCACGGTCGGTCGCGGAGCTGGAGGCGGAGAATGCCCGGTTACGCAAGGAGTTGGCGGAAGCACGTGCCGAGCGCGACATTATAAAAAAGGCAGCCGCGTACTTTGCCAGGGAGTCGCTGCCCGGTACGCGTTCATGAAGCAATGGCGACTCCGCTTTCCGGTCGAGCTCATGAGCCGCGTGTTCGGCGTCTCGCGCAGCGGCTTTTACGCGTGGCTGAAACGGCCGCCGTCGTGCAAGCGCCAGTCGGACGAGCGGCTGAAGGTGGCGATCAAGGCCGCCCACCAGCGCAGCCGCGAGACTTACGGCGTACGTCGTCTGCAGCCGGAGCTGGCCGCTGGCGGCTTTGCCGCCGGCCGCGACCGCATCGCCCGCCTGCGGCGCGAGCTGGGTCTTCGCTGCCGACAAAAGCGCAAATTCAAGGCGACGACGAACTCGAATCACAGCTTGCCGGTGGCAGAGAACCTGCTCGGACAGACCTTTGCCCCGAGCGCACGGAATGAGGTGTGGGTCACTGATCTGACCTACATCCCGACGGGCGAAGGCTGGCTGTATCTGGCCGGGATCAAGGACGTGTTCACCTGCGAGATCGTCGGTTATGCGATGGGCGCGCGCATGACGCAGGAGCTGACGGCGCAGGCGCTGTTTCGGGCCGTGCAACAGAAGCGCCCGGCGGCGGGGCTGATTCACCACTCGGACCGCGGTAGCCAATACTGCGCTCACGACTACCGCAAGCTGCTCGATCAGTTCGGCATGCGCGCATCGATGTCGCGCAAAGGAAACTGCTACGACAACGCGCCGATGGAGAGCTTCTGGGGCAGCCTGAAGAACGAATTGATCCATCACCAGCGCTACGCCACGCGGGCCCAGGCGCAGGCGGCAATTCGCGAATACGTGGAAATCTTCTACAACCGCCAACGGCGCCACTCGCGCCTTGGCTATCTGGCGCCGGCCGTGTTTGCTCAACAATTCAGCAGACAGGCCGCCGCCGCTTGAGGCGGGAGCGTCCACCGTAGACAGGACACCTCAGATTGCCTGCAGAGGCAACACCGGTCAGGCGCACTCGACGATGGTGTAGCCGCCCATTCCGAGCGTCGCATTCTTGCCTACATGCAGCCACTGGCCGAGGTGCAGCCACGGCAGCAGCGGCTCGAGCGTGCCCTCCAGTGTCCACGTACCCAAGGCACCACCCAGCGTCATTTCCCGCTGCTGACGGCTGGAAAAGCGCGACCAGTCGTGCCATCGCAGCGTCGCCCGATGTTCGAGCGTATCGGCCAGGCGCACCAGCGCCGACGGGTCATCGACCAGATTGCGGCTGTCCGCATGAAACTCCGCCAGCAAGGTGGCTCTGCGAAGCAAGTCGGCGACGAGCTTACGCGGGGTCAGTTGCTGCGGTCGCAACGGTTTGCCATGATGCTGCAGACGCAGCGGGGTGTGGAATGCAAGGGTTAGCCGACCGGGCGCGGCACGCCGGCTGACAACCTCGAAATCGGTGTCATGCTCGGCGATTGCCGTGTCGCCCGCCTCCCAGATGCGCTCAAGATGTTCGGTATCATTTCGTTGGACCTCGATGGTTTCGAGGGCACCTGACGCCCGCACTCTCCCCAGGCCGCCGGCGACGGCCCGCTGCAGGGCGAAGCTGATCAGAGGCAAGTGCCTGAGCGCCTGGCCGAATAGCACCAGCCCAAAGTGCAGCATCTCGCCCGCCTCTACCTGACGCGTGCCGAGCGGCGGCGGCTCCACCACATACGCGTTAGGGATATGGCTAAAATTCTGCAGGCTGTGGGCAGCCGGGCCCGGCGCCTCGAACACCGCCGGATAGGGACAGGTGGTGCGCAACGGGCAACCCTCGCACACCGGTGCATGCGCCAGGCAGCTCACCTGGTGAAGCGCGGCGCCGAACTGCCCGCGCAGCAACGAACCCGCATAGTCCGGCAGATCGAGCCGGGCTCGCATGCGAAAGCCAAACCGGTAGCGCGCGAGCCGAAGTTTCGGCTGGTCCGTGCTCAATGCGTACTCCAACGGACGAGGTGTTCATCGAGCCGGGCCAGCTGATCGGCACAAACCACCCGAATATTCAGCGCCGCAGCGAGCTTCAGCTCGGGTTCGTTGAGTTTGCGGAAACTCGCGAGCATCCCCTTCGTACCCAGCCCGCCGATCCGTCGGCTGTTCTCGCTGAGCTTGAACAAGGTATCGTTGGCCTTGGTGCTGCGCTCACGATCCATGCGGGCGGTCTTGCACTCGATGGCAAACAGCCGGTTGCGGGCCAGGAAAGCGACATCGAGTTCGTTTCGAACGCCATCCGGATCGGTCACCACGAGGTTCGATGCCTTGTCACGCAGACCGATGCGGTCCTGAACCGTGCTGAGGGTCTGGAACACATACTGCTCCAGCCAGCCGCCCTTGCAAAAGAATCTCGCGTTCTCGTCGCTGAACCGGATGGTGTCGTCCTGACGGCTGAGCACATCTGCATCCTCGAAGTTTCGCAGCATTGCGTCGAGGGAAAGGCTGTCGAGCTGCCTGTCGTCAAGCCGGATGACGAGCGTCTTATGGTCTTCGGCCGCCTGCGCAAGGTAGTTGAGCTCACCCAGGGTCTTCTCGAAGGTGCGCGAATTGCGCACTAATGTGCTCTGCAGTTCCCGGTAGCTCGCCGGAATGTGCGGGTGCTGTTTGTCGGAGATGCCGAAGCCGTAGCTCTGAAGATAGTGCTTGAGTCGCAACGATGCGCCGAGTTTGACGTTGTCCCGCGAGCGGTCAAGCCAGATAACCTCGTCGGTGTCGACATCCACGTAAAAGGTCGCGCATCGTGCCGTGCCGGCCACTCCCTGGGCCGCTAGCGCCATGAGCTTCGTACCGCCGGTGAGATTGAATGCGATGTCGTCAGATTCATGACTGGCGGCGATACCCAGAACAATCTCCTCGATCTGGCGGAGGTCATGCTCGTTCGGAAGGTGGACCGACTCGACCCGTATGCCAGACTCCCTCAGTACTGCGGCAAGGGCCTCGGCGCGCCGCTGCATCTTGCCGCTGACCAACAGCAGCGCACGCTCGGGCTTGAGCGTGGGGTCCAGGGTCGGCAACAGATTCGGCGCCGCCTGATCGGAAACCAAGAGCACGTGGGTAGTCGGTGTCGTCATGCGTAGATCTCTTCTCTGGCTTATCGTCATACATGCAAAGCATACACTCGACCGTACCCGTGTTGGGTTACGTGATGGATCCGCCGGGCTGCCAGCTGTCCCCTTGCAGACACAGCGATTCAGCCTTGTCCGTCGACGCCGGTCGCAACGAACTCATCCAGCCAGTTTGCCACCATCATAGCGAGTTCCTGCACCATGCTCGGCACCGCAGCATTGCGCCCCCTTGAGTTCGATGATCTTCCAGCCGCGTTCGTCATCGGCCTGAAGTGCCAGTGTGGCGAGCCGAGCGCCGGTGCGGCGTTCCCGTACAGAAAACACATGGGCGCCCTCACCAAGACAGTTCCCGACCCAGCTGGCGACACAATGCATCATCGCCTGCCCTTCGGCATACAAGGCCGCCTCGGTGGTCAGCTCGTGCACCAGAAAGGGGCCCGTTTCAAAACGACGCAAAACGGCGGGCCCGCGTCGCCGGCCGTGAGGACGTGCCGGCTCGTATCGCCAGTTCTCATGACACTGCTCGAAGGTTCGCCACGATGCACGGCGACGGTTGGCATCCATTGTTGCGTCCTGCCCCTGATCGGACGAGCCATTCCACCAGCGGGATGGCTTCCTTCTGCAACCAGCTTCGTACAGCCTTGCGAGGGTACAGTCGCTGCGCATGCCTTCCAGAGTGCACGAAAAAGGCAGGGCGGGACGAGTTCGTACACCGGCTTGGGCAGGCGAAGCTGTTGAAGCGCTTCGAGCAATTGCCACGGCGGAGCCACATCCATCTCGCCAGCCTGCACCGGCCGGAGAAACGCCACCACCTCGCGACGCGCGGTTCAACGCCAACTCGAGACAAGCCGTCGGCCAGCGGTTCGATCAACGCGTCACCCATTTCGACATACAAGCGCCAGGCACGACTGCCCACATCGAGGCGCTTGAGTACCTGACGTAGCGCACTGGGTTGCGCGCCTTCCGTGCTCGTCGCATTCGCAAACAAGTCGGCAAGCGAGAGTTGGTCGTTGGTCGTAATGGATATGAGCGAGGCTAGCTTCGAGAGCCTTAATCATGCCCGGAATCGACTGGCTTCTTGATGCTTGCAAGCTTGTCGGCGAATTACGAGATCGCTACCGCATCTGGCATGCCGCCTGCGCACGGGTGGTGTCGCCAGGCGAAAAGAGGAGTGCATATTCAGGGCATGTCTTCGGACCAGTCGCCCGCACCACTCATCGCGCCGTTGGGCGTCTTAATCCCTTCGTATTCAGGGCATGTCGGACGTAACGGGTCGTCATGGGCGGCGCCCCGGGGCTGTCTTAATCGCTTTATATTCAGGACATGTCTTCGGACAGAAGCCGGGCATGGTGGCGTTCACGCTGGACGCGTCTTAATCCCTTTGTATTCAGGGCCTGTATTCGGACTTAACCATGCCTAAATACAGACTCGCAGCAGGACGTCTTAATCCCTCTGTATTCATCGCCTGTATTCGGACGCTGCCCTCCCCCTTAAGGTGAAGGCGGAAAGGTCTTAATCCCTTTGTATTCAGGGCCTGTATTCGGACTGGAGCGCAAGGCGCACAAACGTGGTGAATTTCAGTCTTAATCCCTTTGTATTCAGGGCCTGTACTCGGACGCCGGCCGCAACGGTAGAGACGAAAGCGGAAACGAAGTCTTAATCCCTTTGTATTCAGGGCCTGTATTCGGACGCAGAAGTTCGACGGTGACGCTGCCCGATGTTGGGTCTTAATCCCTTTGTATTCCTGGACTGTATTCTGACCAAGCTGCTGTTCGAAGAACGCATCCAGTGGACGTCTTAATCCCTTTGTATTCAGGGCCTGTATTCGGACGATCCTCGGATTCACTGAACGCCCCTTCACGGTCGCGTCTTAATCCCTTTGTATTCAGGGCCTGTATTCGGACGATGAACGGCAGCGAGCACAACCCGCTGGTGTCTTAATCCCTTTGTATTCAGGGCCTGTATTCGGACGGAAACTGGCGCATCGCCACCCCCACGGTCTATGAGTCTTAATCCCTTTGTATTCAGGGCCTGTATTCGGACCTACACCTGAAGATATGTATCAAAACTTTCCGTCTTAATCCCTTTGTATTCAGGGCCTGTATTCGGACAGACTTACAGCGTGCACAAGGTTCCGAGCGTGCGGTCTTAATCCCTTTGTATTCAGGGCCTGTATTCGGACACGACGAAGAATCTTGACAAACGTTCTGGTTGTGTTGTCTTAATCCCTTTGTATTCAGGGCCTGTATTCGGACGCACCGATACTCGTGTCGGTCTCGCGCTCTATGAACTGTCTTAATCCCTTTGTATTCAGGGCCTGTATTCGGACCCACTAGGGCGGCAAGGCCGCTAGGAGGCCCGTGTCTTAATCCCTTTGTATTCAGGGCCTGTATTCGGACTGGCGACGCTGCGCTGCTGGATGCGCGACTGCAGTCTTAATCCCTTTGTATTCAGGGCCTGTATCGGACTGGCGGTTGGCGCCAGGTGGTGCGTGACTGGAGTCTTAATCCCTTTGTATTCAGGGCCTGTATTCGGACGGCAACGTGACCGCGATCCTCGTGCGGATCGGCGTCTTAATCCCTTTGTATTCAGGGCCTGTATTCGGACGCGCAAGCGCGCTGGCGATGCCGTCCGGTGTCAGTCTTAATCCCTTTGTATTCAGGGCCTGTATTCGGACCAGTTGCGACGCGTATGTGCTGCGCTCGATTCAGTCTTAATCCCTTTGTATTCAGGGCCTGTATTCGGACACATCATCGGCACCTGGCATCGCAAAGGCTCGTCTTAATCCCTTTGTATTCAGGGCCTGTATTCGGACTGCTCCCTCAAAAAACGCCATATGGAACAACAGGCTGCAGAGGGGTTTCGCAAGATTTTCCGCTGTCGTCGAGCGGATGGTCCTGCGCGTTGCGCGCACTTGCATGAGCAGAACTGTATCACTTCGCCTGAGGCGCGAGCAAAGCCTTCAGTTGCGGGGTGGTCGCGGAGAGAAGTGTGATTTCCTCGAGGGTCGAGCCTCGGCCGATGGTGTCGATCTGCGGGTGGGCAGGAAGTTGGTAGGCACGCACGTCGTCCTGGCCGGAGTCGATACGCTTTTCGACCGCGCCCATGAGCTGGCTCATGGCAACGACGCTGCCCTCGAAATAGAAAACGGAATACTGGACCGGCACCGCCTCATGGACCAGAAACCGGTGCAGGCGCTGCAGCCGTTTGGAGTCAGCGATGTCGTAGGCGATCAGCCAGTCGTGCCGGTTGCTCAGGGCCACGCGTCGACTTCCCTGACGAGATGGCGATGCAGATCGGCCAGCAGCTCCGGACAATGGCTGGGGCGCGGATTGGCCCGCGCTCCGACGGCGTGTGCGAGGATCCCGATCGGCGTCTCGCCGGCGGCGAGGCGGTCTGCTTCGGTGCCGGCTTCGTGCAGCAAGAATCGACTGATCCGATTCCTCGGCAGGGTGTTCGTCACAGATAGTCCTCCAGATCCTCGAAGCGCTCGAGCAGCGGTTCGCCCGCCTGCCGCAACCGGCGGATAAGCCGCATGCAGACGGCGCGCAGCCAGCGCTGAAGCACCGGGGTGAAGGCTGCCCAGGCCTCGTAAAAATGGCTGCGTCCGGCCTTGCCGAGCAGACAGGCTTCGCGGTCCTGGCTGAAGTGCGCGGCGCGCAGCGTTTCGGTACGAAACAGTCCGATCAACCAGCGATCGACCGCAGGTCGCAAGGGTTCGATGAGGTCGCAGGCCAACGATTCGCGACCGAATGCCGGACGATGGTAGAAGCCGATGAGCGGATCGATGCCGGCCTTGTGAGCGGCGCGCACGGCTTCGAAATGAAGCAGGGTATACCCCAGCGACAAACAGACATTCACCGGATCGCGGGGCGGCCTGCGGTTGCGGCCACCAAAGCCGAGCTCCGGTGCAAAGAGTGCGACCAGCCCGCCGAAGTAGGCGCGCGCGGCGCTGCCCTCCAGACCACGCAGGCACGCGCAGGCACAATCCGGCGTTTCATCAATGGCATGCAACGCGCACGCAATGCCTATGCGCGCATCGTGCAAAGCCTTGCGGCGCTGCGGGCGGCTGGCTTCGGCTTCGCGGATCAGCCTGTGCTGACGCCTGAGCTTGGCAACAACGATGCCGCGAGCCCATTGGTCGCAAAAGGCGTGGTCGAACGCGAACCGGCCCTGCGCCAGGCGAATCGCGGCATCATTGTGGGCCGGTCCGAGGACGACCGCCACCTGCCGGCTCATGCGCGGACTCAGAAAAAGCGTGGGCACGCCGGCCTCGGCAAGATGCATGAGTGCGCCGCTCTCGATCCGCGTGCGCGCACCCTGGATGACGAGACGATCGATCAGCTTGACGGGAACGGTACTCCGGCGCATGCCCTCCTCGTACATGGCGAGCGCGCCGTCGGCGTAGCGAACCTCGAGGCCGGCGCGGTCGAGCAGCAGCATGCCCATGTTTCAGCCCACGTAGAAGTAGTTGTCGTCGGCGGGCGCCTGGGCAAGCCCGAGCGACCAGACCCGGGCCCTGGGGTCGAGCCGGAGCAGCAGAAAGCGGTCCTCGGACGCTTCTAGCAGCCGCGACATGTCACGCAGCAATTCGTGCCGCTCGGCAGGTGTGAGAAAGATTTCGTGCACCGATTTCTGTCCTCCGGTGCGGTAGGCGCGCACACGCGCCAGTGCGGTCGCCAGTCTGCGTGGCGAGGCAACGTCGTAAGCGGCAAGAAAGAGGCTACGCTCGGTCATCGTCCCGACTCCGTTTACAGAACGCAGGCATGATGAACGGTATCGCCCAATTGCCGGGTTGGCGCAAGCTTGCGACAGTTGCCGGAGACGATTTATGCGTTAGTCTTTGGCCGTCGCTCAATCATCAGAATTACCACGTCATGTCAGATCCGAAGCCACGAAGTACTGCCCGCCGCATCCTGCTTGCCGTCACCGGTCTGACGCCGCAGGTGGTCACCGAAACGCTCTACGCGCTCGCCTGCCCGCCACACACGGGCGGTGCAGCATGGTTGCCGGACGAAATCCATCTCGTCACCACCGCCACCGGCGCCGAAAACGCACGGCTCAACCTGCTGCAGGGCGAGGGCTGGTTTCATCGGTTGCGCGCGGATTACGACCTGCCGCCGATCGAATTCGACGCCGATCACATCCATGTACTCCAGAACGGGCAGGGTCAGCCGCTGGAAGACATCCGCACACAGGCGCATAACACCTGCGCGTCCGATTTCATCACCGAACTGGTGAGACGCTTCACCACCGATCCAGCGTCCGAACTGCACGTCTCCATCGCCGGGGGGCGGAAGACCATGGGCTACTACCTGGGCTATGCGCTGTCGCTGTACGGCCGCGCGCAGGACAGGCTGTCGCATGTGCTGGTTTCCGATCCTTACGAGACCAACCGCCAGTTCTACTACCCCACGCCTTACGACTTTCCGATCCATGTGCGAAGGGGGGAGCGCGAGATCACCGTCGATGCGCGCAACGCCCGCGTGGACCTGGCCGAGATACCCTTCGTGCGCCTGCGCGAGGGTCTGCCCGCGCGCCTTGTGAACGGCGTCACCGGTTTCAGTGAGGCCATCTCCCGCGCCAACCGTGGCCTCGAGCCGCCCCTGCTGCGCTTGTGCATCGGTGCGCGGGAGGTTTACGCCGATGAGACGGCAATCGATTTGAGCGAGACCGAATTCCTGGTGGCATTGTGGCTGGCCGAACGGCTGCAGGGCGGCGGCGGGCCGGATGCAAACACTGCGGGCGAAGAAGCGGCCGAGTTTCTCGACGTGGCCAGGCGGGTACTGGGCAGCATGAGCGCCCGCTACGAGAAAATCGAAACCGCGATCCGGCGCTGCGAGGGCTGCAAGGAAGATGTGGGCCGGTACTTCCAGCCGCACAAGTCGCGCATCAACAAATCGCTGGAACGATGCCTCGGGGCACGCCCTGCCGCCCGCTATCAGATCGCCGCGCTACGCAGCCGTATGGGCATGGGCTACTACCTGCCGCTGAGTGTCGACGAGGTCGTCTTTGAATCGTGACTACCTTGGCAGATGATATGCTTATGTATTTGTTATGCATTTCAGCACACGTCGATCGGCACTTCTGGACGTGAATGGCACTACGAGCCGGCTGCTGGGCTGGCAGCGCAGAGTGAGCAGAGGGAGAGGATAGCGGCTTATGCGTTACGTCTATATGTTCGAAACCCGAGGCATCCAGCGTTTTCTGTTCGCAAGCGGCAGATTGCGCGACATGCTCGGCGGCAGTGAGCTGGTCGACTACCTGTGCGCCGACGGTGGCCTGCTCGATCAGACCCTGAGGCGGCTGGAACTCACGCCCGACGTTGTGCGCAAGGCGGGCGGCGCGTTCTACTTGTTGTTCATCACGCGTGAAGAGGCCGAGCGCCTGCGCGCAGCCTGGCGGCTGGCCTGCGCGCACTGGCTGCCGGGCGTAGAGAAGGTAGACGTGCTGGCGTCGGGTAAAAGCGCACGCGAAGCCATCGCGAACGGCTTGGAGCTGTTACGCGAAGAGAGAAACCGCATGCGGGCGGATCTGCCCCGCCCCGGCCCGCTCGCCGAGCGCAGCGCCCGCACCGGGTTCGCGGCCGTGAAGCGGGAGCGGGACGAAGCGATGGACGCGGCCACGGCACGGCAGCGCAGCTTCAACCGCCCAGCCGACAGCCTGCCGCTGGCGTCGCGCTTTCTCGATGGTAACGGCTTCATCTGGCCGGTGAACTTCGAGGAAACGGCACCGGCCCGCAGCCGCTTTCCTCTCGGCGAACGCCGTCTGGTGGGTCTGCTTCATGCTGATGGCAACGGTCTGGGCGAGTTGCTGCGCACCCTCAACCACGCCTGCGAGCGGGCCGAAGACAAGTCCTACATTCGGCTGTACCGCAAGTTTTCCGACGGACTCGGGCGCGCCACGCTGCGCGCCGCGCAAACCGCCAGCCGCGAGGTGCTGGTGCCGGCGGCGGAAAATGGCGTGCTGCCGGCGCGGCCGCTGGTGCTCGGCGGCGACGATCTCACCATCGTGCTGCGTGCCGACCTCGCACTGGGCTTCGCACGTGTGTTTCTCGCCGCCTTCGAGGCTGAAACCCGAGAGGCCATGGACGGGCTCCGGCAGATCTTTGTGGATGAAGGACTCGCGGAGCATGCCAGGGCGCTGCCGGCGCATCTCACTGCCTGCGCCGGCCTGTGCTACATGAAATGCAGCCAGCCGTTTCATGCCGGGCACGAGCTGGCCGAATCCCTGTGCAAACGCGCCAAGGGTGCGTCGCGCAAGGTGCGGCAGGCCGGCGACCCAATGCCTGCCACGCTCGCGCTCCACAAGGTACAGGACAGCTTGCTCGAGGACGCCGAAAGCCAGTTCCGTCAGAATCATGTGGCGCGGCACGAGGTCGCAGCCGACGCAACTGCGCGTGCACCCGAGCTGCATCTGGCGCTGCCGGCCTATGCCTTGCATCCCACGGCCGGCTTGCCGGCGCTCGACGATCTGCTCGCGCTGACGACGGTGTTCGACCGGAGCACCTCGGCCGGCGCACTCAACGACCGCCCGCTGCGCGAGCTGGCCACGATGATGCACGCCAATCTGCCGCTGGCCCGCCATGCCTATGTGCGCTGGCGCGATCTGGCCACACGCGAGCACAAGGCTGCGCTTGGCCGGTTCGATGCCGCGCTCGGTGCCCTCGTGGGGGAAACCGCCCCTGATCTGCCGTGCTCCCGCCCTGAGCCGGATACGGCGCTCACGCACAGCCCGATTTCCGATCTTCTGTCCCTGCTCACGGTGCGCCCGAGCACCAGCACCGAAGCGGAGCGCCTCGCCCGATGACGACGACCCTCGACACCCCGATGCACGCCAGCGAGACGGAGCGTGCGGCGTTGCAGCTGCACTTTGCCCACTACTGGCACGCCGGCAGCGGTACCGGCAGCGGATACCACCTGGATGCGCTTTGCCTGCGCGACGCCGACGACCTGCCCCTGTTGCCGGGCCGGCAGTTGAAGGGCGTGCTGCGCCATGCGCTGCGGCGCGCACAGGCGTGGGGCTGGCTGGCCGAGCTGCCACTGCCCGACGGACCCGCCGACTGCCATGAGACCCTGCTGTTCGGCTCGCGCAGCCAGAGCGAACACCGCAGCGCCACCCTGCCCGGCATGTTGCGGGTCGAGAGCGCCCACCTGCCCCGCGCGGAGCGTGAGTGGCTCGCTGCGCCCGGCCGGGAGGCCCTGCGCGGAGAGCTTTTCGGGGAGTTGTTCTCGACCGCTATCAACGAGTACGGCAGCGCACAACGCTACAGTCTGCGCGGCATCGAGGTGTGCCTGCCGGTGACGCTGCACGCCGGGCTGGGACTCGCACTCACCGCCGCCCATACCGATCACCGCGCTCAGCAGAACGCCTATCTGACCTCGGCCACGGGCTGGTCCGCGCTGCGTGCGGCACTGCCGCTGGTCGACGCCTTGGGCGCCCATCGCACCCGCGGACTCGGCGAAGTGCACCTCACGCTCATGCCTGCCGAGCAAGGAGTCTGACCATGCCCTCCGCCGCTTTCGACATCGTCCTCGAACAACCCGTCATCATCAGCCAGCAATCGGCCACGGCCGGCGCGCATCAAAGCCTCGATTACATTCCGGGCTCGGCCGTGCTTGGGCTTGCCGCGGCGCGTCTGTATGCCACACTCCCGGCCGCGGCAGCCTGGACGTTCTTCCACAGCGGCCGGGTCCGCTTCGGCGATGGTTTGCCCGTCACCGCCAGCGGTGAGCTCGCCTACCCGGTGCCGCTCAGCTGGCACACCTACAAGGGGGAGTCCGCACGCAGTGCGGGTGACACGCTGCGCGCGGAAGCACTGTTCGACCCCACCCTGCACGCGACATCGACCGAACGACAGCCGGTGCAGTTGCGCGGCGGGTACGCCACAGTGGCTGGCCAGTTCCTGCAGCCGGCACACGAATCGACGCTGAAGACCGCCATCGATCCGGACACCGGCATGGCAGCCGAGAGCCAGTTGTTCGGCTATCAGGCGCTGAGCGCCGGCCAATGGTTTCGTACCACGATCCGGGCGGACGAGGACATCGACGCCACGCTGTGGCAGACGCTGCTCACACACTTGGCCGGCCCGGCCAGACTCGGCCGCTCGCGCAGCGCCCAGTTCGGCGCCGTGCGCTTCGCCGCGGCCGACGCTGCCCCGCCGATGGCGGCGCGCCCCCCGGCGCGACCGGCACGACCGGCGCGACGACCCTCACGCTGTGGTTGCTGAGCGATCTCGCGCTCGAACGCGACGGACAGCCCTGCCTCCAACCCGAGGCCGATCTGCTCGGCTTGCCCGACGACGCGCAATGGTTGGTGTCCGGCAGTTTCCTGCGCACGCGTCGCTTCAGCCCCTACAACGCCTATCGTCGCGGCTACGATAGCGAACGCCAGCTTATCAGCCGTGGCAGCGTGCTGCGCTACCGCCTGCCGCGTCCGCTGAGCGCTGAGGAGACGCGCACGCTCGCCGACGGCCTGGGCCTGTATGTCGAAGCTGGGCTCGGACATGTCTGGATCGATCCGCCGCTGCTCGCCACCGGCCAGCCCCGGTTCTCGCCGGCCGCCGCCCGGCCGCAGGCCCTCCGCACTGGCACAGGCAAAGTCACCGCGCCACGCCCGGCCAGTGTGCTGATCGACGTGCTGGAGCGCCGACTAGCCCGGCGCAATGGCGGCCCGCTGGCCGAGCAGACGGCACGCCGCCTGTACGAGGACTTGTGCCAACGCATCCGCGAGGCGAGACGCTACAAGGCGGTGGCACCGGGCGTGGCACTCGCCGACGCCCCCGGGCGCAGCCAATGGGGTCGGCTGAAGGAGGCGGCCAGCGACTGGCGACGCCCTGACCAGCAGGATGCGCTGTGGCGCGTACTGGCCGATCCGGGCGACGGCATCGTACGCGCACGCAGCGGTTGGGATGCCCGCTTCGGCCCGGCCCCCGATCAGCAACTGGATCAGTGGATGCGAGCCGAACTCGCGGCATTGACTGGACAAGGCAGTATCGATCTGGCGGCAGTCGTGGGCCATCTCGCCGTGTTGGGCCTGCAGGCGCCCTGGGGGCGCTGCGTCGATGGCACCGAACAGTCTCCGCAAAGCCATTCATCACGGGAGAACGTGGCATGACTGTCGCACGTAGCCATTTCTGTCTGGCCCGCGTCACGCTCGAGGCGCTCAGCGCCCACGGCATTCACAGTGGCCAGGGCGACGCCACCCATGATGTGTTGCTGGTGCGCGACGCCAACCACCTGCCAGCCCTTCCCGGGACAAGCCTCGCAGGCGTGCTGCGCCATGCCTACCAGCGCCGTCACGGCGAACGCGCCACCCACGCCTTGTTCGGTGTCGGCGGCGAGCAGGCGCAGGCCTCATCACTCAACGTTGCCTGGGCGCTGGTTCACGACAGCGCCAACCGGCCGGTCGAGGGCTTGCGCACCGATCTCGGCACCGACCCCTTGCTCGCTCGCCTGTTGGACGACAAGCCGCTGGTGCGGCAGCGCGTACGGCTCGATCACACGGGCACCGCCAGTTCTGCCGGCAAGTTCGACGTCACCTTGATCCCGGCCGGGGTGCGCTACACCGGCTGGCTGAGCTTTTGGGGCGATGGCAGCGATGCGTCACGCATGCTGTGGTGGCAACTGCTCGAGCTGCTCAACGGGTCGGTGCTGCATCTGGGCCACGGTACACGCAGCGGCAACGGCCATTTCGAGGTCGTCGAACTGCTCCATGCAGAATGGAATGTCGCCGAACCGGTCGGTCGTGAGGCATTCGTGGCACGGCCGCGATCGCGCGCACAACGCGGCACGCTCGCGCCATTCACCCCCAGCGGCCAAGCGCCGGCGAGACTGGAAGCCACCCTCAAGCTACGTGCCGAAGCCGGTTGGCGCGTAGGGGGCGGCGAACAATCCCTCAACGCCGCGCGCTACGACAAGCAGCCGGATCTGCTCCCGCAGCACGAAATCCGGGTGCACTGGAACGGCGACGAGGGGCGCCTCGGCACCCAGCACCACCTGCTGCCGGCCAGCGCGATCAAGGGCGCCCTGCGCCATCGCGTCGCCTACCACTACCGTTGCCTGACCGAGGACTTCGCGCAACCCGACGCCCGCCATGCCCCTGAGCATTGCCCGGCAGTGTCGGCGCTGTTCGGCCACGCGCAGGACGACGAAGGTCGCGCCGGCGTGCTGGCGTTTCACGATGTGGTCATCCACGACGCCCAGTGTGTCCGCCTGATGCACAACCGCATCGACCGCTACACCGGCGGCGTGATCAACGGTGCCCTGTTCAGCGAGGAAGTGCTATGGCAAACACCGCTCGAGCTGCGCATCGAGCTGTGGCCCGATGCCGCAGGCGTCGACCGGGTTTCGCGACAGGCGCTGGCACGTGCCCTCGATGATCTCGCCTGCGGCTGGCTGCCGCTGGGCGCCAATGGCAGCCGCGGGCTGGGCGTTTTCGTGGGCGACGGAGACAGCGCGGTGCGGTGGTCCGACGGTGGCCACTGGATTCACGGCGCCGCCGACATGGAGCTTGCAGCATGACCGAAGGAACGATCTCCCGATGGCTGTCCGATCTCGCCTTGCTGCCGGATATCGACGTCGAAGCGTGGCAGCCGTTCATCTACGATCACACCTGCGTGCTGCTGCAAGCCGGCGAACTGGCCGACGCGCTGGCGGCGCTCGGGCCGGTGACCGGTTGGCTCACCGAAGCCGGCTGCGTCAGGCGCTTGCACGATGAAACCATTGCGCTCACGGGGTTCGCGCTGGATGGCGAATTCTTCCGTGACACAGTGCACTGGCAACTGTCCCGCCTGCCGCGCGGTCGCTGGCAACTGAACGCACACCGCGTGCAGCCGTGCAGCGCAGCCGACGCCACCCATCTTGGCGAGCCGACAAGTCACCTGCTCGCCGGACGACCCGGCGCGAGACTGCAGTACTGGCGGCTGTGGACTGCCGGCCCCGACAACGCCCCCCATTGCCCCCTGGCCGTACTGGCCGGCATCGAGGACTCCCGCTCATGACGGACGTGACCACTCCCTACCGCTTCATTCCCTTGTCGCGCCTGATCGTGCTACCCGCGTGGGCGAACCAGGTCAGCCACGACCACCCGCTGGCAGACGGACTGTGCGGCGAATTGACGCTGCGTGTGACCACGCACACGCCGCTGTGCGTGGGCGGCGAGCAGGATTCGGCAACCGAACGCGAACCCGGTCGGGTGCATTTCTTCCGCAGCCCGGACGGCAGGCCGGCTATCCCCGGCACCAGCCTCAAGGGCATGCTGCGCAACGTCCTCGAGATCGCTAGCTTCGGGCGTTTTCGGCAGGTCGAGGATCAGCAGCTTGGGGTGCGGGATTTGTCGGATGCGAAAAATTTCTATTGCCAGGCGATCGTGCGCCGGCAGGTGCGTGCCGGATGGCTCCGGTTCCTGGACGGACGCTGGCAGATCCAGCCGTGCCCATTTTCCCGTCTGCACCAGCAGGAGCTGATTTCGGCGCTGCGGATCGACGAGGCGAGGTGGAAGCGCTGTGCCAGCGCGCCGAGACGCTACGAGCTCATCGGGCTTTGCCCGGCACTGCGATTCGAGCGTGACGGCACCATGCCCCACAACAGCCAGCAGTGGCGCGCCAAGCCCAGCCCGCAAGGCAGCCTGAGCGGCCGCGTCGTCGTCACCGGCCAGCCCGGACCCGACTACACCAAACCGAAGGCGAAGAAGTTCGAGTTCATCTTCCACGACACCGACGCCGAGGCGGTCGAGGTAGCGCCGGCGGTCATGAACGGTTTTCGCCAGATTCATGAAGAAGCCGACGAGTGGAAGTTCTGGAGTCACAAGCTCGATGCCGGCCAGCTACCGCATGGCATCCCGGTCTTCTACCATGACGACGACGCTGGCGCGGTGGTCTCGCTCGGCCTCGCAATGATGTACAAGCTGCCCTACCGTCACAGCATTCACGAGGCCATCGCGCATACCCATCCGGGCCATCTGCATGGCGATGCGCCGGATCTTGCCGATCTCGTCTTCGGTTATCTGGGCGACGACAACGGCGGCGGCTTGCGCGGCCGGGTCAATATCGGCCTTGGCGTTGTCGAGGCTGACGAGGACGGAAAGACGCCGGAGCCCACACTCAATCGGGCATGCATTCTTAACGGCCCCAAGGCCACGTTCTACCCCGCCTACATCCGCCAGGACGGTCGCGGCAACGGCTTCCGCACCCTGATGGATTCGACCGCCGAAGTGTCCGGCTGGAAGCGCTATCCGCTCAAGCCGCCCGCATTCCCCACGATCAACAGCAAGGCGGCCGAGAATGCGAAGGTGCAGGTGCGGCTCGAAACGGTACCGGAAGGCACACGCTTTAGCACCCGGCTGCGCTTTCACAATCTGCGTCCGGTCGAGCTGGGCGCGCTATTGTGGGCGGTGGACTTCGGCGGACGCATCGACCGGCGCCACGGGCTAGGGATGGGCAAACCCTTCGGGCTCGGACAGGTGTCACTCCAGGTCGTCGCCCACCGCATCCGCTCGAACCACCCGGCACGCATCGCCACCGAGGACGAATCCTTGCTGTTGCAGGCCTGCCGGCTCGATTTCATCGATTTCATGGACGGGGTGCTGCGCGATGCCGGACAG
Organism: Azoarcus sp. PA01; assembly: GCA_001274695.2. Taxonomy (NCBI): domain Bacteria; kingdom Pseudomonadati; phylum Pseudomonadota; class Betaproteobacteria; order Rhodocyclales; family Zoogloeaceae; genus Azoarcus; species Azoarcus sp. PA01. The sequence goes on from LARU01000001.1 coordinate 22,202, forward strand.
ACCGAGGGGTGGGAAGGCAGCGCCCCCGTGCAGGCCTTGCTCGAACACGCGCTGCCCGCGAAAGAGCCGCATCGCTTCGACTACCTGCCCGAGCCCAAGGCATTCGTGGAGCTGCGTCGCAACAACGCGCTGAGCGAGGTGAAGGCGACCCTCCACGGTCACAGTCCGGTCATCCCGGAGAAAGGCTTCGAAGCGGAAGCCCGCCGCGACCATGCGGGCCGGATTGGCGAGAACCTGACCCGTGCAGCCGACCTTTTGGCCGAACAGGCGATCGCGCGCGAACGGGCGCAGGCAAAAGCCGAGCAGGCCGAGAGAAAAGCGGCCGCCACGCCAGAAGCCAAAGTGCTGCTCGAAATCGAGGAATTGGTCGACGCCATCGAATCGGGGCACGCCACCGGTACACAGAAAAAGAAGCTGCCCACGCAGCTCAACGAGGCACAGCGCATTTCGGTCGATATGGACAACGACCAGAAGTGCCTGCTCATCGCGCTGGCGCAGCGTGCCGAAACGATCGACGACAAGGTCACCAGCAAAACAGTAAAGAAAATACTGCGGGATCTGGCGCCCGCTGAATCGGCAGAGTAGCGGGAGTGATCCTTCAGGGGGATTCCGGACCTGACTGGGGGTAAAGAGCCGTTTCGACGGCAATCGCGCACTGCTTCCAGGGTCTGGCACTGCCCCTCAGTGGGCAACCCCAATGCCAACCCGATCAATCTCGCGATCACCCGGCAGCCAATGCCGCGTGAATTGGCTTTACAGGGCAGGGGCACCTCGCAAGACGCGCACCTGCACCACGAACGACAAGCTTGCCGCTGGCCTCCGTACCAGTCTCTCAGGGCGATACTGCAGCCCGTATGAGACTTGAACGGAGAAGGCCATGAAGCTTTGGGAGGATCGAATCGAGTTGACCGGTCATGAACCACAACTGCTCGCACTCGCTTGCCAAGGCCGTCCACGGCCTGCGCTCACGGCCGAGGTGTTCGCCGAATGGCTGCTCGAACCGATGCCGGATGAACTACCTGCGTTATGTCACGGCGCGCGCCTCGTTCTGCGGGAGCACTTCGTTGCAGCCTTTGCCGTTCCCACAGCTGACGACACCGCTGGCATCACGTGGGCGGTCACTCGTCACCCAGCCGCACTCGTCTGGCTGCACAGCCAGGGAATCCGCCCGCAGCGTGTGGTCGCGCATCTCGACCCCACGCAGCCCGCCCCGGGCGACGTGGTGGCCGGCATCCTGCCTCTGTCGCTCGCCGCCAGCCTGCATCGGCGGGGCGTACGTTGTATCAACCTGTCCATCGATGCCATGTGGAAAGATCGGGGCCGCGAGCTGACGGTGGCGCGCATGCGCGAATGCGGTGCCCGGCTGGAGATCGTCCAGGAAATCGACATCCGGGTAGTGGCGAGAGCGGTTGAAACCGCATGATTAATCGGGCCCGCATTCCATTGCTCGACGGTTCCGCCAATCCTCTCCACCGCTGCAGGTTCCTGTGGTGGATGCAGTACCATTTATTTTGCCGTACGTTTGAGCTGCCCCGCGGCCCTATCCTCAAGTTCAACACCCCCGACGTCATCAAGGACTACCGACGCAAGCACCAGCCTTTCCACCCGGCCGAGCGCACGTCGAGTATATCGGTGCGGGGAGGCAATCCGAACGAGTGTGCCAGATAGGTTGCACGGTTCTCGCGTTCGAACGTCGGGGCGCCTCGCGCACCCAGTCAGCCGGTGCGGCTCCCTGACTCGGATGACGGATATGCACTTTGGCACGAGACGAGTCCTTCGGGTCTGGAAACACATCGCCGATGTACAGATGAAAGGGCTCTGCCTCCCGAAAGCCCGCGCTATGAAGAAGCAGCGTGACACCCAGATGCTCGGCCACCTCCTGAGCAGGTCGGCCGGCATCGAGGAGTTGCTTGGCAGAAGAAATTTTCGAGTCGGACATCTGTCAGGAGGAACCCAATAATCCCCAGGGGTTGCCCGCCGCTCCGATCCGAGACCCCTTTTTGTTGCCGGCCCTGCTCCACGACAATTGCCGAGATCAGGGCTATAACGTGATCTGTCTGTGCGTGCTTGGGGAACCGGTGCCACCCTCCGATCAAGAGATCCGTAACAAGTACCGATTGCCAGACAGCGTGCCGATACGCCATGAGCTGCCGAACCCACAGGAGCTCGCCGAGACCTCGTCGTTTCTGCTGCGCACCGCACAGGCGTTTGGCTACGAGGAATGGATGTGGAGGTCCGTCGGCGGCATGCTGATCGGCGTTGCTGTGATCGTGCCCGCCATCGATGGCGTGATCCAGTATTGGGCGCCGAAAATTGATGCTGCCTACGAGTATGCGGCGCCTTATCTTGACGCGGTCGCCCAGTCTGGCGTCAGACTGTCTGAGGATCTCATCGCGTTTGGCGGCTCACCCGGTTCGACGACAGAAGAGCGCGGCCGCCTTGTCCTGGCGCCTTATGACGGCTCGAGTTTTGGGCCGTCAGCAAGTGCGTGGCTGACCGTCGGAAAGGCGGTGTTCTGGCGAATCGTGCCGACACGCCATCTTGCGCGACCCTTCCAGGGACCGCTTTCGCACGACACCTTCTGGCTGCCGCAAGGCACGCCCGTGGCATTGGCGGCCGAACATCTGCTGCAGGCGATCCTCGAGGGCTTCATCGCGCCGTCGTTTCACGACCAGGTACACGCACGAGATTGGACTCGTCACGTCCTGCTTCGCGCGTCACTCGACTCCGTGAAAGTGCGCGTTGCGACTTCTGTCGAGGCAGGCGCACACGGCGGCATCCACAAACTGGCTCATCGTTGGTTCAGTGAGACGGAGTCCGCATTGCTTCTCGTTCCGTCTCGCAGTTTATCGGATTCGCGGACCGTCATCATCAATCTTCAACATCCTGATGCACGACGCATCGCGATCGAGAAGGTGAGCCTACGTCCTTCAGCTTAGAACTTATCCGTAAATAGATATACTCTCCCTGAAGCCGCAGTTGCCGCGGTGTTGGGGAGAGGGTATGACCGGGCGAGTTCAATCGTGGGAGGTGACCGATGCGTTCTGGGCGCGTGTGGAGCCACTGATTCCGCCACGCGCGCCCCCTCCGGGCAAGCGGTACGTGCGCAGACCGGGGGCTGGGCGCCCGCCCAAGCCGCCACGACTGGTGTTCGAAGCCATTGTGTATGTGCTGCGCACGGGCTGCCAATGGAAGGCCTTGCCCAAGGAGCGATTCGGCAGCGCCAGCGCGGTGCACAAGCGCTTTCTCGAATAGGAGAAGGCGGGGCTGTTCGAAGCGCTGTGGCAGGCTGGGCTGGCCGAGTACGACGAGATGGAAGGCATTGCCTGGCGCTGGCAAAGCGTGGATGGGGCGATGATGAAAGCGCCTCTGCACAATAAGCCGTCGGGCCCAACCCGACGGATCGGGGGAAAAAAGGGGAGCAAACGTCATCTGCTCGTCGACGGCCGTGGCGTCCCGTTGTCGCTCATCGTGACCGGGGCCAACGTCAATGATGGCAAGCGGCTCGTAGAGGTGCTCAGCGCCATCATGATCAAGCGCAAGAACCCGCCGCGGCGGCGACACAAGCACCTGTGTGCCGATGCTGGATATCGCAGGTGCGGAGAACCGTCAAACCATCGAGGCGCACGGCTATATCCCTCATGGGCGCCTCGAATAACCAGCGATTTCGTCGAAATCGCCTTTGTAAGTCGTTGATTTATCGTGCCTGCAATTTCGAAAAATGAGGTTTTTCGAGGCACCCTCATATGGTCAATCGCCGCAAGGAAGCCGACATGAAACGTCGCAATCCGAAAAAGAAGGCCAGGCGCTGGGTGGTCGAGGTCTGCCACAGCTGGTTCAACCGCTTTCGCAAACTGCTCGTGCGCTACGAGAAACTCGAACGCAGCTTCCTCGCCCTCAATCATCTGGCCACTGCCATCATCGCCTTTCGCAAGGTGCCGCTCAACGTCAATATAATTTACGGATAGATTCTTAAGAGGAACGCGACTTGCCCGGTTATAAGCGATGTTCCCCCGTGCTATGTACCGGCTGAATGTTTCTTGATCATTTCCTCAACTTTCCGAAGAATGTCCGCCTGTGCATCCTTTAGTGCGGTGTTGAACTCAGCGAGGAGTTCTGATTTCAAAACCACCATATCTTTCTTCGACTCTGCCACCGCCTCCGTCAAGTCGGTCGCAACGTCGCGCAGCAGAGCATCGATTTCTCCAGCCACGTAGATAACGTACTCACCATCTGGAATAGCCTGAGATGTTGTCTCAGTTCTCACCCCTCCTCCTGAAGGAAGTTGAACTTCTCGAGTAGTTGTATGATATCGAAACTTAGGCACGGTCATTGGCATTGATTTTTTCCTCTTAGAAGACTGTCAAAATGTTGCAATCCTGATTAGGCTGGCCGAATCAAGAATATTCTTCCGCTCTAAATTTGAGCTCGCCAATTCTCCAAAACCCAATTCAAAAATTGGGTGATCGTCTGAATCAAGAATGGTCCCCGATAACCTGTTGGGGCCTCTAGATGAGGCGCACCATTTACAGTCCGCCGCAACTCCGTAGTTTTTTCTTATTCTTAAGAGTTGGGCGATTAAGTGATAATGCCCGAAATCGAAAAGGTCCGGCCAATAAACCATTGGCACGCCAGGTCCGCATAACATAAACGTGTAAGCAAAAGGCTTGTGTTGTTCGGAACATGGCCAACGCATCTGCCCCATGCGCCCAACACGACAAAGGGGGGACATTCCTGTATCGTGGTTCTCCACAAACGTTACCATCGACTTCCGAATCCACTCGACGTTAACCGTATTTAGTCCGTAGTCAAGATATTGAACGTCATGACGTTGAACCATTTCCTTAAACCGATAGTCCAGCACGTGTGAACTAGTATCTGAAGCCCAGCCGATAACTCGGTCGATAGGATCGACCCCATAGCGCTCGACTAAAGGGTCAAAATCTTCAAGTGGACCGCATCGAATATCTTTTTCAAGTCGGGGCCAGTATTCACCAATCGAAATTATTTCGGCCTTTTGAAGGTTTGTAATCCATTGATTAAAAAGATCTGGATCCATTCCGTAGATCTGGTCCCAACGAAAACCATCAACGTTGCATTCAACCACGAGCCTATTCAAGTTGTGGATAAAGCATGATTGAACGCGAAAACAGCTATGATCGATATCCGCGTCGCCAGCAAGAAAAATCTTTGCTCTTGATTGCTTTTGAGGACAAGCTCTCCAAGATTCCCCGGGGTAATCCCAGATGTCTCTGGTCATTCGCTTATAGTCACGATGATTCGTGACTATATCTACAATCACCTTAATACCGACTTGGTGACACTGTTCAACCAACGTTCGAAGTTCTTCTTCGGTTCCATAAAAGCTGTTCAGGTCAAAGTCAGACCAGAAGTAGCCTTCGCCTCCACCATAGTCGTCTCCGTTCTCCCAAGTGGAACGGTCTATCCATGGAGGAGGAAGATAGATAACCGTAAACCCCAACTCGGCTATATGCTGCGCAAAGCCAGTCAGTATCATGTACCATGATTTATCTGAACCTCGAAGCGTTCCGGTCCCGGAAGTCTTTACCAAATTCCAATGAAACGCCTGGAGTATGATGTCGGTCGGCGCAAGACAGGAGCGCATTCTGTTTTTCTATATCGGAGCCTTATGCGGGACTAAATGCGCTATTGAAAATAACACATTCCCCCATTGTCTTAGAATATTCGACCCGCTTTCTGCTTGACTCGCGCGCAAGGGCATCACAAAGATCATAATCGGCGAGTTCAAGGTCAATGCGATCACGAAGAGCGATCATCTCCTGCAAATTGGATGACGGTCTGTAATATCCGAGGTCGTCGACCGCCTCAGCCGCCGATGGAAGGGGGAGGGTTAAGGAACGGCCAAGACTGTTCACGTCGCCATCGATGTCAATGACGATTTGCCAATGGTCGTGAATCGTTTGCAAGACATTATCTGGTAAAACAGTATATCGGAGTTCGTTCGGTGTTATGTCCTTCAGCTTCTTGCGTGTTTCGGCAAATCCCGGTGCCCGAACAACGTACTCTCCTTCGTACGCCCAATCAATGCGCCAAGGCATAGCCTTCTCGACGAAGTTCGGTTGCGCGCCTTGCGCTGATGAATAATCAAGAATCAGAGCTTTCGATAGAAATCGACGAAGAATGGAAGGGTTTTTCCAGTCGCGAACGGCGATTTCGTAGATCCGAGGGTTGATTGCCGCTGCAGCCAGACACTGCCGAACGGCATACCTTGACCAGTTTGACGCAAGCAATGCGTTGAATTGAAGAAGGTGAAAAGTGATGTGATACGGCCCACGTCGTGAGCTATTTACGAAGTCATGTAGGAGGAGAGGAACAATTCCTTCCCCAGCGAAAATCGACTCCTGTGTGATACACAAGTTAAGAAGGCGGCGGCAATAGCCTAGGGCGACACGACCTATTCGTCCCGGCACTTCGCCGTTTCTTTGATTTAGGATCTCATCGAGCGGGGGGATCTTGCGATCAACCACGAGCTGAGAATAAAAGTGAGAGTCGATAATGGGTTCAGCGATCTTCTTCGCCGCGTTCCATTCGACCACATTTTCCAGGTTTCGATATACCCATTGCAGCTCTGCCGCATCGGCAGATGAAATCGTCGCCTCATTGTAGGAATAGGTAGTAGCTCTGATGTTTGTGTCTCTTACCAACGCACATGGATGCATTGCTTGCAGCAATCCAATGTGCACTTTAGCTGGAACTGATTCAGGATGGGCCTGCTTCCAACGGCGTGCACATTGATCCTTCAACATTATCGTCCAGAAGTACATCCCCGCATCTTTTGTTAGGTCTACCTTCTCGTCTTTCGGCCCGTCCGTCTCAAGGAAGTCCGGCCTCAGTAGATCCAAATACGGCGACTGGTTCTGGTGAGCGTAGTTGTAAGCTTTAAAAACTTGATTCAACGAGTAATCCATCAATACGTTGACGGAGTTCTGCATCCCTAAATGATAATACTCATTTAGCTCGTTAAAGTGCGCGCGAAAGTGGGCAAAGTCATTAAAACGATTGTTTGCAAAACCATAGTTCCTTCTGAGTTCCAAAAATTCGGCGAGATTTTCAATCGGTCTCATGGATTGCTCGCTTGACCAGTTAACAGCAACGGTCACCAACAACTGAATTTCGTGGAGTTCGCGTAGATTCTGCAGGTGAGCGGACTGAAACTGCTTAACGAACTCCACGAGCACCTCGAGCGTTTGGATTTGCATCCGCTGCATTTCGCGGAGCTCCTTACGTATTTCGGTTAACTGATCAATAATGATCTGTTGGTTTTGGAGCACCATATCGAGGCGCTCCATGATTTGTTCGTGACGTTGAGTAGCGATATCTTTGCCTTCGAATAGCGCTCCGGTAATTGCCGCTATACCGCCAAGAAAGTCGCCTGTAGAAAATGCGGTGAACGCAGTGAACGCGGTTTGACCTATTTTTACCGCGGAGTTTAGGGAAGCGCTGATTTATTCCGTTCGCCCTGAGCTTGTCGAAGGGCATTCCCTGCAACAACAAGGGCTTCGACAGGCTCAGCCCGAACGGTTTCGATTTAATCAGCGCTTCCTTAGGTCATTCAAAAGTTTCGGGTCGATCTTGACCACGGTGCTCAGATCGTTGACGATCTGCATAGTAGTCGCAGCAGCGTTCAGGTATTTTTTTGTATTATCGAGGAAGTTCTTTTTGTTCTGAACAGCTTCTAAGCGCTTCGTGAGCGCGACCCGCTCCTCTTCGTCCATCCCCATTAGCTGCTGACGCTTGAGGAACGCAAGCTGGTCCTCGGGGTTCATCGTTGAAAATAGATACTGATTGATGAATGTGACGTCGTTTTCTAGATTGCCGAGCCTGCCACCGAAATCTATCGTTATCTCTTTAAGATCGTCCTTTATGGCGACCAGGTCGCCTTGTATTTGCCGAATATCTTGGTGGTTTTTTAGAGCTAGGCGTTGGATGATTTGGACGTTAGCACTAATATTCTCGACGTCACCCTTTACGTCGTCGATTTGCGTTTGTAGCGCGTCGTCAGCAAGCTGGGAGAAGCGGATATGTGAATTGAGCTTGTCTTCGAGCAAACTGGACATGTAGTGCTGAAACTGGGGCCTCGCCTCGTCTGGGATTTTCGCCAAATCCACATTGGCAAAGATCCCTCGGTCTTTATCGAGAATCTCGCCAATCACCGCGACCTTTTCATTTCTTGAGCCGTTTTTGAATCGCTGTTCAAGGGCATTAAGATCAGCGTTGTACTGGTCTCGAAGTAATCTGAATTGTAGACCAACAAACTTCTCACACTTCGCTTTTGAATCTTGATCTATCGCAGATAAAGTGTAATCAAACAGCGCTTCGGTCGCAGCCGTAACCGTTACCAGTGCAATCGCTGCCGTAGCTCCTACGGGTCCGCCGGCCGCGGCGCCGATTGCGATTGACCCAAGGACTATCTCTTTGTTTAAGCTAATGATGGAGCGACCTAGTTTTGCCTCGGATGTGTAGTGGTTGTGGAGATTGGTTAGATTTTCAATGCGAGTAGCCAGATTTTTGTAGTCTTTTGCTTCGTTTGTGTCAAAAATGTCTTTGTACGAGCGCGCCTCAAAACCAGATGCAATCCCTCTTGCAACGTGGAACAATCCTGACGCCGAATATTTGGTCGCGAGTTCCGCGAGCTGTGTTCTTTTTTCTTCGTCAATGTTGGTCAAGGCGTCTCCCTTCTAGATAGTGGGCTCCAGCGTTGGAATCATTTTGAAACTGTAAAAAACTCACTTCGCGAAATCTGTCTGAATCGCCCCGGGTTTCGCGGAGGCTCCAACTCTTGAGAAGAGGGAGCCATGAAGAGATCAACGAAGTTCTCCTCCGAGGTGGTCGAGCGCGCCGTGCGCATGGTGTTCGAGGCCAAAGACCAGTACGAATCCCAGTGGGCGGCGATCGTCTCGATCGCAGCAAAGATTGGCTGCACGGCGGAAACGCTGCGCCGTTGGGTTCGCCAGCATGAGCGGGACACTGTGCAGCGTGACGGGGTCACGACCGCGGAGGCGGCCCGCCTCAAGGAGCTCGAGCGCGAGGTGCGCGAGCTGAAGAAAGCCAACGAGATCCTGCGCCTGGCCAGCGCGTATTTCGCGCAGGCGGAGCTCGACCGCCGCAACAAGTGATGAACGGCTTCCTCGACACGCACCGCGAGCGCTTCGGGATCGAGCCGATCTGCAGGGTACTGCAGGTTGCCCCGTCCGCTTATCGACGCGCCGTGGCGCGCCGGCGCGATCCGGCCTTGCGCTCGTCGCGAACCCGTCGTGACGAGGTGCTGGCGGGCCACATCGAGCGGGTCTGGCAGGCGAATCTGCAGGTGTATGAAGCGCGCAAAGTGTGGCGGCAGCTGCAGCGCGAAGGCCTCGAGGTCGCGCGCTGCACCGTGGAGCGGCTGATGCGTGCCCAAGGGCTGCGCGGTGCCAGGCGTGGCAAGGCGGTTCGGACCACCCGGCCCGATCCTGCTGCACCTTGTCCGCTCGATCGCGTCAATCGGCAGTTCGCTGCGCCGCGCCCGAACCAGCTCTGGGTCTCTGACTTCACGTATGTCTCGAGTTGGCAGGGTTTTGTGTACGTGGCCTTCGTCATCGACGTCTTCGCCCGCTTCATCGTGGGCTGGCGCGTCAGCCGATCCATGCACACCGAATTCGTGCTCGACGCTCTGGAGCAGGCTCTGTGGGCGCGCCAACCCGAGCGCAACGCTTTGATTCATCATAGCGATCCCGGCTCGCAGTACGTGTCGATCCGCTACAGTGAGCGACTGAGTGAGGCGGACATCGAGCCGTCGGTCGGCAGCCGCGGGGACAGCTACGACAATGCCCTGCCCGAGACGATCAACGGGCTGTACAAGGCAGAAGTCATTCATCGGCGTGGCCCATGGAAAAGCGTTGAAGCGGTCGAGTTGGCCACCCTCGAATGGGTCTCATGGTTCAACTGTCACTGACCGGCACAATAGAGCCACCGATGATCGGCATATAGGAGCCAGCTGGAAGGGGCTCTGACGAACGTCTGCGGGGGTTCAAGATTCGTTGTTTTTCGGGGTGCTGGCAAGGGCTGTTTTGGCCTTGTTTGGACCGTGTCGGGGCGAGCGGTAGGAAGCCCCGTCGAGCGTCAGGCAGTAGGCGTTGTGACGCAGGCGATCGACGGTGGCGGAAGCAAGTAGGCGGTTACCCGGGAAGGCCTGGTCCCACTCGGTGAAGTCGAGGTTGCTGGTGACGACGGTGGCGGCCTGCTCGTAACGTTCGGCGATCAGGTCATGCAGGTCTTCGTCGGCGGGCGAACGCAGCGGTTTCAGCCCGAAGTCATCGATGATGAGGACCGGCACGCGCGCCAGTTGCTGGAGCTTCCGTTCATAGGCTCCGGTAGCCCGCGCCGCATTGAGGCTCGCGAGCAACTGCGAGCAGGACGCGAAGACGACGTCGTGACCCTGGCGCACCGCGCAGTGGCCGAGCGCCTGCGCGAGATGGCTCTTGCCGGTGCCGCAGGGGCCGACGATGAGCACCGGGGCGCGCTCGTCGATGTAGCGCCCCGTGGCCAGATCATGCACCAGCGCGCGGTTGGTCGAGGGCAGCCGGTCGAACTCGAAGCCTTCGAGGGTCTTGGTCGCGCGAAACGCCGCGCGGCGCAGCCGCGTGGCGAACTTCTTCTGCTCGCGCCGCGCGACCTCGTCCTGGATCAGTAGCGCGAGAAATTCCGTGTAGGCGAGCTTCGCGTCAATGGCCTGGCGGTTGCGGGCCTCGAGCGAGTCGAGGATGCCGGAAAGGCGTAACTGCTTGAGCTGCGGCGCCAGTTCGGTGGCGGGATTCATGGTGAGAGACTCCTTGGGTGAGATGGGCGTGCGCCCGGTCAGTGAAGCGAGGGGGATTCGTCAGCGAAGAGCGCCGCGGTGGCACGAGCGAAGCGGGCGCGGTCGGCATAGGGTTCGGTGCTGACCGCGGTGAGCGGCTGCAGGTCGTGGCCGCCGGCGAGGATGGTCTTGACGGTGCGGTAATGCGGGCTGTCGTGGTCGAGCGCACGCGCGCAGGCGGCCTCCAGGCGCGCCGCGCCGTAGCGGCTCTTCAACTGCAGCACGCCTTGGGCGGCGCGTAGCCGCTCACTGATGCGGTCGGTGAGCAGCCGCCCGATGAGCCGGGCGCACGCCTCGCCGATCTCCGCGGCCTGCTGCAGACACCAGCTGCGGTCGTGCGCGAAGAAGCGCTGGGCGGCGGGCGGCAGATGGTCGGTGACGGTGCGCCGCTCGCCGGGACGACGGGCGCGGGCGTGGGTGGCGACCGGTTTGAAGTCCTGATAGACCGTGACGACGGTGTCGGTCGCCCGCAGCCACAGGCGTTTGCCGACCAGGGCGAACGGCACGGAGTACAGCGCGCGCTCGAAGCTGACGTGACAGTCGCGATGCACCGCCACCTGGTGCCAGGTGCCCAGATCCGGCGGCACCGCCGGCAGCGGCCGCAGCACGCTGCGCTCGACGGCGAAGCTCGCGAGCGGCTGCACCCGCGTCGTGCCGTGAATGCGCAGCCCCGCTTCCTGCAACACCCAATCGCGCGCCTGGGCGTTCAGATCGGCCAGATCGCGGAAGCTGCGCGTGGGCAGGAAGTTGCCCTTCACGTATTTGACGCCCGCCTCCACGATCCCCTTCTTCTGCGGATCCTGGGGCGGGCAGGCGTCGATCCGAAAGCCGTAGCCTTCGGCGCATTCGGCGTAGGCGCGCTGCACCTCGGGGTCGTGCGCGCACGCCTTGGTGATCGCGCACTTGGCGTTGTCGATGATGAGGCGAGCGGGCACCGCGCCGAACCACTCGAAGGCGCGCCGATGGCAGCCGAGCCAGGTGCGCACGCTCTGATCCCACACGAACTCGACGTACTGGTGCCGCGAGAAACACAGCGTCATCACGAAGGCCCACGTGCGGCGCAGCTCGCCCGTGGCCGGATCCACGAGCTGCGGGCCGGCGCCGAAATCGACCTGCGCCGCTTCGCCCGGCGCGAACGACAAGCGCACGGTCGCTTCCGGCGGGCGCTCGCGCTCGATCGCGGCAATGAGCCGGCGCACGCTGGAATAGTGCCCGGTGAAACCGTGCTCGCGTTTGAGGGTGGCGTGGATCACCACGCCCGACACGCCCTGCGCCAACCACTGCTCGATGAGCGGCCGGTAGGCGCCAATCGACGACTGCGCGGTCACCGGCAGGCGCGGCCGGCCGATCGCCGCGGCGATCTCGGCGTCCTCCGGCACCGGCTGCGCCGGATCGAGCCAGCCGCGGGCGGCGGCCAACTCCCGGAAACGGGCCGCCTTCGCCCGTCCCATCAGTTTCGCGCGCGCGATCTCGCGCTCGGAGTCGCCCTGACGCATGCGCATCAGGGCCTGGCGGTACTCGTACATCTCGATGCTCCTGCGGGCCACCGGCTCCCTCCTGCCAAACCAAAACCCGGCAGGGTAGCGATGGACCGCTCAAGGTCGAGACGTCCGTCAGAACAACGCTGGCTCCATTACGCCGATCCGGCGCTGGCGCCTATGTGCCGATCCGTGACTGGCTCCAATATGCCGATCACGCCCTGGCCTCAATGTGCCGATCATCAACTGGCTTCAATGTGCCGGTCGATGACATCAACCACCACCGCTTGCTTGAGCCAATCGGGTACATTCCTCCCGCCGAAGCCGAGGCAAACTATTACCGCAACCTGAACGAGGACGATCGCCGCCTGACTCAAACAAAACGGCCTCCGCGAAACCCGGTGCGATTCAGTTTTTCGAGATACCGGCAAGGGCTGTTTTGGCCCGGTTTGGAGCGTGTCGCGGGGCGCGGTACGAGACCCCGTCGAGCGTCAGGCAATAGGCGTTGTGACGCAGCCGATCGACGGTGGCCGAGGCGAGGAGCCGATTGTCGGGGAACGCCTGGTCCGGCCAAGCTTTCGCCGTCTGCCCCTCGCAAACCGCCTTGATCGCCTGTTGGCGCATCACCTGCAGCGAGTGGTGGTCGATCGCGCGACCGTCCGAGTTCCGTTTGCATTTCACCCGCGTATTGTCTCATAGCATGACAATACTTACGAGAAGGTTAGTAAAACATCATGAGAACTATGCCTGCTTCGCCGTCGGCCCTGCTCAACGTGCGCTTGCTACGCTCAGAAGGGATCCCCGGCGACGGTTTCGAGCAACAATGAGGAGTGCCGCAAAGGACGCCAGTATCAAGGAGAAGGAGTTCGGCTCTGGAACAAGGAAGGCGGATTTATACAGCCACACTCCCATCCAGTCGGCTGTCGCCTCTTTCCCCGCGAAACTCAAAAGACTGGCGGAATCTCCTGCTCCCTCAAGAAAATAGTTTTCGAGATACGGGCGAAGCGGATGGGCTGTTCCATCGCCATCGAGATACAGGGATCTACTCAATCCGTATACACCCTCGGCAATTCCGGGCGAGTGATGGTAGGTGTTGACAAACATCGATTCATCTATCAACGCATCAATGTTGCCGCCAAAGAATTCACCCCAGCTACTATCAAGTGTTGGAAATTCGACCGTTTGGGGAAATATCAGGCGATCGAATAGTACTCTTATGTCGTCCACTGACGCCCAGGTCCATCCATCGAATAGTACGTTGCCGATACTACCTTTGCAGACGCCAGTATTTTCTTTGCATGCGCCAGCTACTTGACTCCAGGAAACGCCCACCGTCTCACTTACCTGCCGCCAATCCCTACCGTCGATGACTAAAGCATTTGCCGTGGGGGATATAAGCAACGCGAGCGTCAAAGCGACGGCTATACGTACTGTAAGGAGGCGTGATTGCGTCTGCGCCATGCCAACAACGGTTCTCATTGTCATTCGCATTTTCCTGATCTTTTTTTAATTACAGGTTTATCGTATCACATAAGCATTAATCATGAAAATACGCTAATTACCGTACAGAAACGCGCCTCTGACTAAGAACTTATCCGTAAATTATGTTGATGCTGAGGGGCACGTTGCGAAAGGCGATGATGGCAGCGGCAAGGGGGTTGAGGGCGAGGAAGCTTCGTTCCAGCTTCTCATATCGCACAAGCAACTTGCGGAAGCGATTGAACCAGCTGTGGGCGACCTCAACGACCCATCGTCGTTTTGCCTTCTTGCTGGGGTCGCCTCCCTTGATGTCTGCTTCCTGGCGGCGGCTAACGACGTGAGGGATATAGCGGTGCGTCTCGATCGTGCGAAGATTCTCGGCGCTGCGGTAGCGCGGCGTCGGCGCAAAGGTGCTTGCTGCGTCGAACCGGCGGGCATCTGCGCTTGACGACGATGGCCTTGAGCACCTCATTGAGCCGCTTGCCGTCATTGACGTTGGCCCCGGTCACGATGAACGACAACGGGACGCCACGGCCGTCCACCAGCAAATGGCGTTTGCTGCCCTTTTTTCCCCCGATCCGTCGGGTTGGGGCCGACGGCTTCCTGCGCCAAGGGGGCCTTCATCATGGCTCCATCGACGCTTTGCCAGCGCCAGGCGATGCCCTCCATCTCGTCGTACTCGGCCAGCCCCGCTTTCCACACTGCCTCGAAGAAGCCCGCTTCTTCCCATTCAAGGAAGCGCTTGTGGATGGCGCTGGCGCTGCCAAAGCGCTCCTTGGGCAAGGCCTTCCATTGGCAACCCGTGCGAAGCACGTACACGATGGCCTCGAACACCTGTCGCGCCGGCTTCGGGGGACGACCGGCGCCGGGCTTGCGCAAGTACTGCTTGTCTGGCGACGGCACGCGCTGCGGTACCAGCGGTTCCACCCGCTGCCAGAACGCATCCGTTACCACCCACGATTCGACTCGCGTCGCCATCCTCTCTCTCCGACGCCGTGGAGCTATCGTCAGGACTGGTGTATGAGCAGATCTTGATATGAAGACTTGATGAGGCGGCGTGCCTCTGCTGAGAATGGTTTGTCGAGAACGATTTTCAGCAACCACGGAGGTCACGCCATGAAGAAGGATACGAGTAGGCAGTCGGTTGAGCAATCGGAGGTGGGTCTGTCGCTGGAGGAACTGATCCGACGGGGTGCGCGCGATCTGATCCAGAAGGCGATCGAGGTCGAGGTGCGGCAATTGTTGGCCGACTACGAGAACGTGAAGATGCTGGGCGGGCAGAAGGCGGTGGTCAGGAACGGCTATCTGCCGGCCCGCGAAGTGCTCACGGCAGTCGGCAATGTGGAAGTGTGTGTGCCCAAGGTCCGTGATCGCTCGGGCAGCGGCGTGAAGTTCAATTCGACCCTGGTGCCGCCGTATGTTCGCCGCTCGGCGCGGGTGTCGGCCGCGCTGCCCTGGTTGTACCTGAAGGGCATTTCGACCGGCGACATGCGCGAGGCGCTCACGGTGCTGCTCGGCGAGGAGGCACGCGGGCTGTCGCCCAACGTGGTCAGCCGCCTGAAGGCCGAGTGGGCGAGCGACTACACCGACTGGATGAAACGGGATCTGTCCGATGCTCGCTACGTCTATTGGTGGGCTGACGGCGTGCACACCAGTCTGCGAGCCGAAGACGATGCCCGTCAGTGCCTGCTCGTGATCATCGGCGTCAAGCTCGACGGCACCAAGGAGTTGGTCACGGTCGGTGATGGACTGCGTGAATCCAAGGCATCCTGGCTCGAACTGCTGCGCGACCTGAAGAACCGTGGGCTCGAACGGGGTCCTCGGCTGGCCGTAGGCGATGGCGCGTTGGGTTTCTGGGGCGCGCTCGACGAGACCTATCCCGAGACGCGACGCCAGCGTTGCTGGGTGCACAAGACCGCCAACGTCCTGAACGCGTTGCCGAAGTCGCTCCAGGCGAAAGCCAAAGCGGCCCTCCACGAGATCTGGATGGCGCCCACCCGCGCGCTGGCCGAGCAGGCGTTCAAGCAGTTCGTCGAGAGCTACCAGGCGAAATACCCGAAGGCGGCCGAAAAACTCATCAAGGACCGGGACGCGTTGCTCGCCTTCTACGACTTTCCTGCCGAACACTGGGTTCATCTGCGCACGACCAATCCAATCGAGTCGACCTTCGCCACCGTGCGTCACCGCACGACCCGCACGAAGAACTGCGTGACGCGCTCGACGTTCCTGGGCCTGTCCTTGAAGCTCGTGCAGGAAGCCGAGAAGTCGTGGCGCCGTATCAAGAAGGCCGAACGCATTGCCGAACTGATGCAGGGAGTCGTCTTTGCAGACGGGGTGCCGGTGAAAGAGCACGAGCAGGAACAGCAGCGGCTCGCCGCCTGATCGGTCATGCCGAGTGGATTTCATACACCAGACTTGACGATAGCTCCCGCTATCTGAACATGACTCTGCTCGCCGAGCAGAAGAAGGAGGCGCTGCGGCTGGCCGCATGAACTGGCCGCCCGCTTTCAGCGCCGCTTCGGGCTACGCCCTGCGCGGCGCCGAAAGCGAAATGACATCAACCAAGCCGTGCTCACCCAATTTGCACAACTTGACGCACACAACTTGAGCGGCAGATGATCCACGCATTGCCGCCCGAAGCGGGCCTGAGGCCCAAGGTGGGCAAGGGCCGAGGTGCTGTCCGGGGCAAGATTGCTGGGATGACAGCACAGATCAGTTACCTGCATTGAATCTAGGCAGTCGCTGAAGGCCGGGATGGTTCAGAATCTGCACTATGCATAAACCAGCTTTCTTGTGCCGACCGCTAGCAGCGCCGGACTTGGGGATACTCAGCCTTTTTCCGCTGGATGATATCCAGCTCGATATCGAGCCCAAACCGATCCGCAAGAACTTCCGCCATCGTCTGGGGGATCTTGTTGTTACTGGCGTCTTCTGCAGCCAAGACCGGCATCAGCACTGGCCAGTCCTCCCCAACCACGGCCTTGATCTCGCTCACGATCAAAAACCGGTCCGCGAGAATCAACGCGGCTTCGGGGTCGCCGGACTTGGCAGCCCTGTATCGGGTTCATCCTTCAACGCGCCCAAGCCTCCGTTGCGGATGACCTTGGGAAAATTTCCCCACGGTGCACGCTCGCCCATTCCCAACCCACTCACGCCGACCTCCCGTTTTAGCCGCTAAAAGCTACCGAGAGCGCCCTCGACTGAGCTGGACCGTTTCGGCGGACACGCTGGCCTTGCCTTGCGCGTCGTAGCTGATACTTCTGGCGCTCCCAATTTCCGGTGTTTTATCGAAGTCTGAGCGATCGTGCATGACGTAGTTCTTGCCTACTTGCTGGTATACGTGCTCCTTGTCGGCATGAAGGATTACGCCGCTGTGGGCGGCGGCCTTGTCTGCTCGGCTAGCAAGATACAAGTTGTATATACCGGGCCTCAAAGCCCCGGCCTTATCGACTTTGTCGGTGTACCACTGGCCTTCTCGCTCGTTCTGAACGATCCGCGAACCATTCATCACAAGAAGTCTTTGTTTCACTAAGAGCCCCCCTTTGAGTTAGGTCGACAATTCTATGTTTTATCGGTCTTGTTAACGAAAACGGTTCGCGACTGCGCTCTCACCTGACTCGTGTATAGAAAGCGGGTCGGAGCTGTCTATCTGATCACTAGGACCGCTCGATCTGCCGGATCGCACTCGACGAGGTCGAGGCAAACCTTCCGATCGACGCTCTCCATGCCATCGCCAAGCTCAGTCGTTCAGTGTCGAGGATCAGCGCGTTTGCGTCGAACCGCCACACCGGCGAGGGCCTGCTCAAGTATCGTCAGCGCCCCTTGCCACCGATCGCTTCCATCAGCTTTGCGTTCTGGGCTTGGAGTGTCTTGACCTGACCGGTAAGACCCGCGGCACTTTCGCGCGCCGCGGCGTCCTTTGTGACCGCGTCACGGTCCTTCTGCGCCCCTATCAGCTTGTCGGCGCAGCGCTGCGCCTCTTTCGCCACTTCCTTGCGGTGTTCCTGGCAAATCCTCGGCCGCGCTATATACAGCCTTCGAGGTCCGTTCCCGCCTGCTTCAGCTCGCTTCGAAGCTGCTCGGGCTCTTTCAGGTGATGAGCGCGCTCCTGATCCAGGAGCGCGCTCGCCCTCGCCATTTCGACCGCGTGTTGTTCGGCTGCAGCCTGAACGGCTTTCTCAGCCGCCCCCATCGTTCATGCTACTGCGGAATCTCGACGGTCTGCTTTTAGGATTTGGCGAGGGCCTCTTCCAGACGTTGTTGCAGGGTTTCGCGTTCCGCCTTGACCTGCTCGTGCTGCGCCTCGAGGTCATCGACGGTTTGCGCCGCATCGGCGAGCTCGCGCTCGGCCTGATCGCGCTGCTCGCCCGCGGCCCGCACCACCTCGGCAAGGCGGCGCTGAGCAGCTTTGACGGCCTCAGCCCGCCTTATCCGAGCCGCGTCCATCCCGTCAGCCCTCGATCAGCGCGACGAGTTTCACCTGGATCAAGTCGGCCTCGAACTCCATTCCGTCATCCTCATACTTCAACCAGGCCCAGCCCTCGGCTGGCGGGCGCTTGTTGAGGATCATCCGGGCAAGGCGGCCATCGTGCTCGACCTGGATGATCGCCTTCTTGAATTTATCTGAGTCAGCCTCCTTCTTCCCCTTCTTGGAATCCGACCCTTGCTCCCCTTCCTCGGCAGCAACGTCAGTCTTGCTGCTCATGGCGTCCACCGTATTCGGATTGGGCTCGTCCTCGTCACCATGCCGGCGCTTGTCCTCCAGGAACTCGCGCAGCAGTTTGACCGATCCCCGCGTCAGCTCCTGGCTGTCGTCGGCCAACCAGACGCCAACCTCTTCCGGGTTCTTCTTGAACGCCGTCACCAGTTCGTTGACCACGGTCACATCGTTGGCCCGGCCGGTGTTGAACGCCTTGGCGATCGGGTCGGGTAGATCGAGCAGCGTCACGTGCTGGGTCACGAACGCCGGAGACTTGCCAATCTCGCGGGCGATCTCACTTTTCTTCTTGCCAGTCGCCAGCTCGCGGCCGATGAAGTCCGCGATCTCGCGCGGGGTGAGTTCGTTGCGTTGGAGGTTCTCGATAACCTGGTCGGCGTGGTTGTAATCGTTGTCGATAAAGGCCGGAATGGTCGCTCTCTCGGCCCACTGCGACCCACGGTAGCGACGGGCGCCGTGGTTGATGATGTAGCGCCCCTCAGCCTCCGGGTTCTCGCGCACTGAAATCGGTGACTTCACGCCCCGGTCTTTGATCGTCTGCCCAATCTCCGCGATGCTTTCGCGCGAGAAGCCGGGGTTGTCTGCGGTGCGGGGCTGGTTCGGATCTTCGTCGATCAGCTCCAAGGGCAACTCCAAGGGGCCCGCGCCGCGGGCAAGGGGCTCGGGTTCATTCAGGAGGCCCGACAGGTCACCGATGCTATCCAGGCCCAGCCCGGACGCCTGAGGCTGCTCGACGACCTTTTTCTTGGCGTTCTTAACGGCGGTCATTACGCAATCTCCATCTTCGTGAATACATAGTCGGCAACGTCGCGGACTTCCTTCGCCGCCTTACGCGCTGCGGTTTTCTTGATCTTCCAGACAGGTACGCCGCTCGCCAGAGCGTCGGCGATGCTGCTGCGAAGGCCGACGCTGGCCGGAATCATCAATTGCGGATACGCCTTGTGTAGCTCGTCCAAGTGCCGCACATGGCGGGGGTTTCTGGCGTCCACCTTACTCGGCATCATCCCGAGGAATTTCAGCTTGGTATTGACCTTGCGGACGTTCGCAATGGTCGTGACCATCCTCTTGATGCCTTGGATGCTGTATGCCTCCAGCTCGATGGGCGACAGCACATAGTCAGCCGCGAAGAGTGCGGCCGCCATTCCGACGCCAAGCGAAGGGGCGGTATCCACCAGCACTACATCAAAGCCGCAATCGGCCAGGGCCACCACATTAGCCTTGAAGCTCGCGCTCGCCTCGGACACTCCGCGCTTCTCCATGTCCGCCAAACGGGCATCGGACGCGATCAAGTGAATAGCGGGCCCGTCCACGCGGCAAGTGAACCACTGTCGCAGGCTGTCAGCGTCTAGGTCGAACATCTGGCTCGCCAGATAGCCACTTTGGTGGCCCTGCAAGGTGAAGGACGCATTGGCTTGGGTGTCCAGGTCGATCACGGCAACCCGCAAGCCGCGCTCGAGGAAATCGAAGGCGACATGCACCACCGTCGAAGTCTTCCCGACGCCGCCCTTTTGGTTTGCCGTGACCATCGTTTTCATGCTTTGGGTTCCTGTTTTTTCTTGGCGTCCTCGGCCCACTTCTTCACGATGAACGCCTGATGCTCGGGTAGTACTGCCGTGACTCGCTCAAATCCATCCGGTACGGCCTTGGTTATGTGCGCCCCCCATACTCGTTCTACCGCTTGCCAGACTGCTCCCTTGGTCACGCCCAAGACTGTCACGTACTCGGCCTGTTTCTTCCCCTCGACCAGCACACCCCAGGCGATTTCGCGGGTCTGCTTCCCGATTTCGAGGCCCTTAATGGCCTCCAGAAACTGCGCTTCGGTTAACCTCTTCTTCATGATGATGGACTGCACTCATAACATTCCGCAGATGATTGAAATCAGCGACGCCAGCCGCCAATCAGGCTGGTAAAAGTATAGCTATACTTTTACCAGCCTGTCAAATATTTTAGCGGCTAAAATTCCTCCTTAAGCGCTGCGTCAGAGCAGTCGTTTCCGCCCTAACGCGGCTCCAGTGGGCTTTCTGTCAACCCCGTCCCTACAGACCGTCCGCAGGCCGAACCTGCCATTGGTCATGCGTTCATCGTTACCCCTGGCGATCCCGCGCTGGCGTGATCGGTTCTCGCCTGCGGGCTTGGCGATGGACAAGGGCAGAAAAGACTTTCTTTCCCCAATCGGTCTTGTTCGGCGCTCGTGCGCCGGAGCCCTGCGGTTAGAGCGTGTTATGAACTTATGCAGCCGATATAGTTGATGTTTTTTGATCGTTGTGAGCAGAAAACCCTACCCGAGCGATGTCACTGAAGGGGAATGGCATTTCGTGGCCGCGTTCCGGCTGGCGCTGGAAGCAAGTTCATAACACGCTCTGAGTCTCGCAGGCTGCCGAACGTAACAACCCTTCCAAGATCGAATCGTTCCGAGTCAGTCCATCAAATCTTCCTGACAGACGTGCAGCTCCATGAAAGCTACACTCCAGCTGATTGGTGAACGAAGTCAGAGCTGCAATGAGCGCGCGATGACGCCGTCACGTCGGTGTGTTGCCGTTTTGGCAAAATGACGCGGTCGGCCCGCCGGATCTGAGCATCCGCCCACGAGGGCTGCGGGTACTTGCGGCAGTGTCCGTGTAGGAGAAAGACATAGCCATCAGCTCTGTATTCTTCGGGTCGGGCTTACGCGAGAATCGTGCCGTACGTTTTGCGGTGATCTTCGCGGTTGCGATCGCGGTCATCGTCGCGGACTTCACGACATGGATCGAGCTCGACGTCGCCACAATCTACGGACTGCCTCTGGTCCTCGGCGGCGCGACACGTAGTCGAGTTCTGCTGTGGACCCTGACAGGATTGCTTATCGCAGTGACGTTCGTTGTATATGCACTGCAGGTCCCGGAGGGTTCATTCAGCTTGGCGGAGACCTTCTTCGTCAATCGCGTGCTCAACGCGGTTTCATTGCTGCTTCTGGCAGGCCTGCTGCACCTATGGATGAGATCCGCCGCGATCGGCGAAGCGCAAGCGGAACTCATCAAAGAGCAAAACGAGAAGTTGCAAGCTGCCAAGGCATCGCGCCGAATGGTTGAAGTTCAGGAAGCGGAGCGACGGGCACTGGCCAGTCAGCTGCACGATCTGGTTGGGCAGAAGCTGACTGCGCTCAGTATCAATTTGACGATTGCCAAGAGTCAGCTGGCGCCGGGTCAGGCGGTGCAGATCGGGGCCCGATTGGACGATTCGCTAAAGATGGTCGAAGAGACTGCGCAGAGTATTCGAGACGTCATGGCCGAACTGAGGCCGGCTGTCCTCGACGACTTCGGACTCGCACCCGTTTTGCGCTGGTACGCAGAGGAGTTCACCAAGCGAACCGGAGTGGCGACCTCAGTTGTTGAAGAGGGACGAGTTCGTCGGTTGACGCCAACGGCGGAGCACGCGCTCTTTCGCATGGCCCAGAACGCGCTCGCGAACGTGGCCAAGCACGCACGGGCGGACAAGGCTGTGCTGACCCTTCGCACGACGCCTCAGTCGATCTGCATGACCGTCGCCGACAACGGCGACGGCTTTGATCCGACGACAGTTCATCAACCGGCCCGTGACCACGGCTGGGGCTTGATGATCATGCGCGAGCGCGCGGCTGCGGTCGGCGCGCACTTGAAGGTCGACTCGGCGCCGGGGCATGGAACCAGAGTTATCGTGACAATAAATGGGGATGCACGTGATCAAAGTCCTGCTCGCGGATGATCACGCCGTGGTGCGTGACGGCCTGCGTGCCTTGCTCGAAGCGCAGCCTGGAATCGACGTGGTCGGGGACGTCGCGAATGGACGCGAGGCTGTGCGCGAAGCGCAAAGACTTCAGCCGGATGTGGCGATCATGGACATTGCGATGCCCGACCTGAATGGAATCGAGGCGACGCTGCAAATGCAAGATGCTTGTCCATCAACGCAGATCCTGATTCTGTCCATGCATTCAACGACGGAACATATTTTCCGGGCCCTTCGGGCGGGTGCGCGCGGGTACCTGCTGAAGGACTCTGCTGGAGTCGAGGTGGTCGAGGCGGTGCGTGTCGTCCACGCAGGGCGGCGCTATCTCAGTCAGAAGATCGCCGCGACCGTGATTGACGACTACATTGCCGAGCGCCACCGGACGAGCCCACTGGACAGCCTGAGTCGTCGCGAACGGCAAATTCTGCAGCTGATTGTGGAGGGGAAAACGAGTGCCGAGGTTGGAACCATGCTTTTTCTGTCGCCGAAGACGATCGATACCTATCGCAGTCGAATGATGCACAAGCTGGGTATCAGCGATCTTCCCAATCTCGTCAAATTCGCGATCCAGCACGGGATCACGCAACTCGACTGAGCGCGAGTTGCCCATTCAAATCGGTGGAAGCACAAGAAGGAGCAACGCCGTGGCAGGGAGTCTCGATTTTCCGGTGCGGCCCGGTACCCGGCGCGTCGCCCTGGTGTTACAAGGAGGCGGCGCCTTGGGTGCATACCAGGTGGGGGTGTTTCAGGCGCTCGACGAGCATGGATTCACACCGGATTGGGTGGGCGGCACGTCGATCGGCGCGATCAACGGGGCGATCATCGCCGGCAACCCCCCTGGCCAACGCCTCGAATCTCTGAAGCGTTTCTGGAATGCCGTGGTGCATGAGGATCCAGTCGACTTGCGCAGACTGCCAGACGTCGTGCGCCAGACCTACAGCTACTGGACGGCGATAGCCTCCATGATCGGCGGAAGACCGCATTTCTTCTCACCTCACCCATTCCTGCCGTTCGGCGTCGGCAATGCAGGATCGGCAGATACCGCAAGCTTCTACGATACCGGTCCGTTGCGTGAATCCTTGCTGGAGAGCCTCGATTTCGAGTATCTGAACAACGGATCCATACGTTTCAGCCTCGGAGCGGTGCATGTCGCGAGCGGCCGACTACGCTATTTCGATAATTCACTCCAGCGCATCGGCATCGAGCACATCCTGGCCAGCAGCGCGTTACCCCCGGCCTTTCCTCCCGTACTGGTCGATGGCGAGCTGTACTGGGACGGCGGGGTCTACTCAAACACGCCGCTCGATGTGGTGCTCGACGATTATCCGCGAGTCAATACGCTGTGCTTCATGGTTGACCTGTGGAGCGCGTGCGGTCACGAGCCTCATTCGATCAGCCAGACCCTGGACCGACAGAAGGACATCATGTACGCGAGTCGTTCCGACCGCAACGTAGAGACTTACGAGGCGATGCACAATCTGCGTCGAGTGATTCGCGAGCTTTATGGCCAGTTGTCGGAGGCAAAGCGCAAGGATCCGAAAATGCGAAAGCTCGCGGAACGGGGGTGCCACACGACCATGGACATCGTGCATCTGGGCAACCGGGACCGGGGCTGGGAGCTCGCGAGCAAGGACATCGATTTCTCCCGCACCGCCATCGACGAGCGCTGGCAACTCGGCTACGCCGACGCGACGAGGGTGCTGGATCGGGCGGCGTGGATGGATCCGGTCGATCCGCTGGTCGGCGTGGTCGTGCACCGGATGCCGACCCTCACTGCATGAACCATCCGTGACTCACCACCAGCGATTGCCCAGTGAGTGCCTTGCTGGGGAACGCGGCGAACAGGAGCGCTACCTCGGCGACATCGTCGACAGTGGTGAATTCGCCGTCGACCGTTTCCTTCAACATGACCTTCTTGATGACGTCATCCTCGGAAATACCGAGTTCCTGGGCTTGTTCGGGAATTTGACGATCCACAAGCGGGGTGCGCACGAAACCGGGACAAATGACGTTCGCGCGAACTCCGTGGGCGGCGCCTTCCTTCGCGACCACCTTGGCGAGTCCGATCAGCCCGTGTTTTGCGGTAACGTAAGGCGCCTTCAGTACTGAACCTTCCTTGGAGTGTACCGAGCCCATGTAGATGACACTTCCGCGACCAGCACGGTACATGTGGGGCAAGCACGCACGGGTGGTGAGGAACGCGCCATCGACGTGGATGGCGATCAGCTTTCTCCAGTCGGCGTAGCTGAACTCCTCGACCGGGTGGACGATTTGGATGCCGGCGTTGCTGACCAGGATGTCAATCCCGCCATAGACGGCGGCCACCGCTGCCACGCCGTCATTGACCGCGTCTTCGCAGGTCACGTCCATCGCCACGCCGGATGCTTCCCCGCCAGCGCTCTTGATCTCCGTGGCGGCCGCCTGCGCGGCATCGAGATCGAGGTCGGCGATGGCGACCTTCGCGCCTTCACGGGCGTAGCGCTGCGCGATGGCCTTGCCGATGCCGCTTGCTGCCCCGGTGACGATCGCGATTTTGCCTTCGAGTTTCATCGGTAGTCCTTCCAGCCATAAGCATCAACGGGACGTATTGCACGATAGACATCGTTCACGCACTTGCCTTGGCTTCCCCTTTATGCATCGCGTCGATGGCGATAACCGAGTGTGCGTACGCTGCCCCGGCACGCATCTCGGCGGCAACCCATATCGCTTCCATGAGTTCCTGCTCGGTCGCGCCTTTTTGCATTGCGAGCTCTGTGTGGCCGCGGATGCAGTAGGGGCACTGCGTGACATGCGCGACCGCCACCGCGATGAGCTGCTTGGTCTTCTCCGGCAAGGCGCCGTCGGAAAAAACCCGCTTCCCGAATTCGCGAAACGCGGTGTGGATCTCCGGCGCCAGTTCCCTTCGCTTTTGCGCTAGATTTTGCGTGGCATTCGGATACATCTGCTGTTCCATTTTGAACGCTCCATTCAAGGAACTACGCTCCCCATCCTGAGTTGCCGGGGGATTACCTGATCCTCACGCCGGCAGCTCGATACGCAGCTTCTTCGGTGCCGCTGCCGGTATTCGACATTGTGCACACCGCGGATCAGCGGGCATGCCGCCGAATGACTTCAGCGTTGCCTCCCTCAAGCCGACATCACGACATTTCTTGTGCAACTCCGGTTGAACGAACTGTGTCTGGGTTCGACGCGAACGACCATCAGGAATGCTTGATGATTTGTGTAGGGAGATTTGGATCATCCGAGAGGGGCGCTGCACCGACCCGTCCGGCATCGAGAAATCCGCACGCGAAGCGTCAAGATCCGCCTACATTCGCGCCTTCAAGCCCGCGCTAGTGTCAAAGCATCATCGCCACGCACAAATCGAAGCCGCGACTTGCCAAAACGGAGACTCTGCGCATCGACGGCGTTTCGATCCTTATTGAACGTCTTTCTTACTCGAGGAGATTCGACATGATGAGAAACGGCAACTCCCTTTTTGTGCGGTGCCGCGGCACGATTGCCGGACTCGCACTGGCGCTGCCCTTGGCAATGGTCGCGTCGCCCGCCCCCGCCGCGGACATCACGACGTCGCCGCCTACGAGCTTCAAGAAAGTCAGCTCGCTGGTCAAGCTGCCGGACTTCGTGCCGGGATTGGGAACGCTGTATGTCGATCCGGCGACGTTGCCGATCGGGCCGTTCCTCGGCTACAACCACCAGGGCAAGCTGGTCAACATCACGTACATGGTTCCGCTCAAGGACCTCGACGCTCACAAGAATTTCGAGACGCTGGGCGAGGTCGCCGCGGGCATCAAGCTCAACCATACTGACATTCAGTACAACCCGGGGCATCCCGGCGTGGAAGAGCCGCACTACCACATCGTTCAATGGCTGATCAGCCCTGCCGACGTCCAGGCACAGATGAAGTAAATATCGATCGTGCAGAGGCGCTTGGACATGAAACTGAGGCGAATGAAGGCAGCGGCTGGCCGCAAAGCTCTCCTGGTGGCGTGCCTTACGGTCGCCGCAGCACTCGGCGAAGCGGCGCCCGCGACCGCCGCGACAGTGGAAGTCAAGCTGGTGCAGACGCCGGCGGGCGACACGTATTTCGATCCGGCCGGCGTTCACATCGCCCCCGGCGACACGGTTCGGTGGGTGCAGCTCAGCGGGTTCCATTCGATCGCCGCCTACCATCCGAGCAACGACAATCATGAGCTGCGGATTCCCGTATCGGCCAAGGCGTGGGATTCCGGAGTTCTGCTCGCCGAGAATCCCAAGCGCGCCGCGGCATTCGAGCACGTATTCACCGTGCAAGGCGTCTACGATTATTTTTGCAAGCCGCATGAAATGGCCGGCATGGTCGGACGCATCGTGGTCGGCGCTCCCGGCGACGGCCCGGGGACGAAACCTGTCGGCTATGCACCGGGCGAGCGCTGGAAGCCGGTTCCGGAAGTCGCGCGCGCCGCGTTTCCCCCGATCGACGAGATTCTGCAGAAAGGGACGGTGCGCGGGGCGGGTGCCGCCGCGTTGCAATGACATACCGATTGACAATAAAGCAGACCGAGCGGAGCGGTCGGATGATCGGCTCGCTGCGCCGCGGCCGGAGGTCCGTCCATGATCGAGCTTCAGCGAGTCTACGAGCATCACAACGCCCACGGAACCCGGTTCCTGGTGGAGCGGCTCTGGCCACGCGGAATCAGGAAGGAATCCCTGCAATTCAGCGACTGGCTCAAGGAGGCTGCGCCGAGCGGCGCATTGCGTCGCTGGTTCCAGCACGACGTGACCAAATGGCCGGAGTTCCAGCGCCGCTACAGGATCGAGCTCGACACGCATCCCGAGGCGTGGGCCTCGATCGTCGAGGCGGCTCGCGCGGGCGACGTCGTTCTTCTGTACAGCTCGCACGATACCGAGCACAACAACGCGGTGGTATTGCGCGACTATCTCAACGAGAAGCTCGGCCAAGGCGTGTAAGTGGAAGTCGACCATCGCGTGCCACAGCGTGGCCGCCGAGCGGCATGTCGACCAATATGGAAGCATACGAAGGTCCGTTATCCGGCGAGCAAGATCGTGCGGCGGTCGCAGCACTGCTCGCACTGGTGGAAGTGTTCATCAATGCCGCCACGCCGATCGAACTCGATGGCGTTGCGATATACGGTCTTCTCCTGGGTTTTCGCTGGCGGCAACCAGGACAGTGTGCAACAAGCCTGAAGGAGGTTTTGCATCATGCAGACCAACGTCAAACTGATTCGTAAAGAGATGATTGCTGACGGCACCATGGCATTTCACTTCGCCAAGCCGGAAGGATTCGAGTTTCGCGCCGGACAATTTGCCGACTTCACGCTAATCGACCCGCCCGAGACCGACGACGAAGGCAATACCCGCGGGTTTTCACTGATGCAGGCACCCTACGAGCCGGATCTGGTCGCCGCGACCCGCATGCGCGATACCGCCTTCAAGCGGGTGCTGAAGAATCTGCCGATCGGCACCGAGGTCAAGCTCGATGCGCCGTACGGTGACTTCACGCTGCATAAGACCGAATCCACTCCGGCAGTTTTCATCATCGGCGGCATCGGCGTCACCCCGGTGCGCAGCATGATTGCCCAGGCCACTCATGACAGGACCACGCATCAGATCACCTTGCTGCACGCTAGTGTCCTGAGTTAAAAATTTGTTGAACAACTAGCTCATCCGCTGGTCTCTCATGCCGTACGATTGGCGACAGGAGGCAGCGATGGGCAGACCGAAGGTGGAGATCGTGCTGAACGAGAGCGAGCGCGAGCAGCTTGAAGCCTGGACGCGTCGGCGTAAGACCGCGCAGGCGCTCGCATTGCGCTCGCGGATCGTTCTCGAGTGTGCGACGGGTGTCGACAGCAAGGTTGTCGCGCAACGCTTGTCGGTGTCGCAGCAGATGGTATCGAAATGGCGCAACCGCTTTGACGCGAATCGGCTCGATGGCCTGCTCGATGCCCCGCGCTCGGGGGCGCCGCGTACGATCGACGATACCCGTGTCGATGCGGTGATTGCCAAGACGCTCGAAACGGTGCCGAAGAATGCCACCCATTGGAGTACGCGCAGCATGGCGCGCGAGATGGGGATGTCGCAGACGGCGGTCAGCCGCATCTGGCGCGCCTTCGGCCTGCAACCGCACCGGCAGGAAACATTCAAGCTCTCGACCGATCCGCTGTTCGTCGACAAGGTCCGCGACATCGTCGGGTTGTATCTGGATCCCCCGGTCAAGGCGATGGTGTTGTGCGTCGATGAGAAGAGCCAGATCCAGGCGCTCGACCGCACCCAGCCGATCCTGCCGCTGGCGCCGGGACTTCCCGAACGGCGAACGCATGACTATATGCGCCACGGCACAACGACTTTGTTTGCGGCGCTCGATGTCGCCACCGGAGAAGTCATCGGGGAACTGCACCGACGCCACCGCAGCCGCGAGTTTCTGGCCTTTCTGCGCACCATCGAAGCCAACGTCCCAGCCGGTCTGGACATCCATCTGGTGATGGACAACTACGGCACGCACAAGACGCCAAAGGTCAGGAGTTGGTTTGCCCGTCATCCGCGTTTCCACGTCCATTTCACCCCGACCTCGGCCTCCTGGATCAACCAGGTCGAACGCTGGTTTGCCGAGCTCACCGAAAAACAGATTCGTCGCGGCACCCACCGTTCCACCCGCCAACTCGAGCAGGCCATCCGCGACTACCTTGCTCGCTACAACGATGATCCCAAACCCTTCGCATGGACCAAATCAACTGACGACATCCTCGCCAGCCTTGAACGATTTTGTATGCGAATTTCTAACTCAGCACACTAGCCGCACGCCGGCCGATCTGCCGCTGAAAAGTGACTTCGAGCAACTGGCCAAGGAGAATCCGAATTTCCGTTATGTCCCGACCGTCACCGAGGCACCCGACGAGTGGCCCGGAGAGCACGGGCGCGTCGATGCCGCGATGGTGAGGAAATACGTACCGGATTTGCATAGGCCCATTTACTACCTGTCCGGTCCGGACAGCATGGTCAAGGCCATGCGGGCACTGCTGGTGAGTCTCGATGTCAGCGAGGACAATATCCGCACGGAAGAATTTACCGGTTATTGATTGCGCCAGGTGTGTGATGACCTCGCGCAAGTCCGGAAATGCTTATCCGCGTCGCGTATCGGGCAGCCGATCGGCGATGATGCGATGAAGTGCATGCGCTCCGATCCGACACCCGAACAACCCGCCGATCGATCTGCACCTGCACCTGCTCCGCCGCCAGCGCCAGCGCCAGCGCACATTAACCCGCCCGACTCCAAACGTCGCGAGCGACCCACGCCCGAGGGCGACGACCTCGATCCGATACGTTACGGCGATTGGGAGAAGAATTCGCGCGACGAAGCCACCGGCGAGCGACTGGATTATCTCCACGATCCGTTCCGCCTGTACCGCTGTCACACCATCATGAACTGCACCAACACCTGCCCGAAGAGCCTGAATCCTGCCAAGGCAATCGCCGAGATCAAGCAGATGCTCGTCAACCGTACGGTGTAAACATCAGGCAGGGCCGGCACAACCCTATCGGGAGGAGATCGCGTCATGGCAAGCAAGAACAGCTTCGGAGCCCGTGGAACCTTGGAGGTCGGGGCGAAGGCCTACGAAATCTACCGGCTCGACGCGGTAACCGGCGAGGGGGCCGACGTCGCAAGCCTTCCATACGCGCTGAAGATCCTGCTCGAGAACCTGCTGCGCACCGAGAACGAGGGCGACGTCACCGCCGACGACATCGGGGCGCTAGCCGCGTGGGATCCGGGCGCCAGGCCCGACCGGGAGATCGCGTTCACACCCGCCCGGGTGATCCTGCAGGACTTCACCGGCGTGCCCGCCGTCGTCGATCTGGCTGCGATGCGGGAAGCCATGGGCTCGCTCGGCGGCGACCCGACGTTGATCAATCCGCTTGCACCGGTCGAGCTCGTCATCGACCACTCGGTGATCGTCGATGTATTCGGCAAGCCGGAGGCATTCGAGCGCAACGTCGAGATCGAGTACCAGCGCAACCTGGAGCGGTATCAGTTCCTGCGCTGGGGGCAGGACGCCTTTAACGACTTCAAGGTCGTGCCCCCCGACACCGGCATCGTCCACCAGGTGAACCTCGAGCACCTCGCCCGGGTGGTTTTCACGCGCGAGGAGAACGGGCCGCCGTCGCCTATCCCGACACCTGCGTCGGAACCGACTCTCACACGCCGATGGTCAACGGACTCGGGGTCGTGGCGTGGGGCGTGGGCGGCATCGAGGCGGAGGCCGCGATGCTCGGCCAGCCGGTGTCGATGCTGATTCCGCAGGTGCTCGGCTTCAAGCTGACCGGCAAACTGCCCGAAGGCTCCACCGCTACCGACTTGGTGCTCACCATTACCGAGATGCTTCGCCGCCACCGCGTGGTCGGCAAGTTCGTCGAGTTCTACGGCCCCGGCGTAAGCGCCGTCCCGCTGGCCAATCGCGCGACGATCGGCAACATGAGTCCCGAGTACGGCTCCACGATCTCGATCTTTCCGATCGACGACGAAACCCTGCGCTATCTCGAGCTGACCGGGCGCTCATCCGAGCAGATCGATCTCGTGCAGGCCTACGCCAAGGCGCAAGGGCTCTGGCACGATCCGCAGGCCGAGCCGCGCTACTCCGAGGTGCTCGAACTCGATCTCTCCACTGTGGTTCCCTCGATCGCCGGTCCCAAACGGCCGCAGGATCGCGTCCCCCTCTTGCAAGCGAAGGAAGCGTTCCACGGCGCGCTGGCGACATTCATCCACAAGCCCGAGCAGAAGCAGCGGGGATACGATAACGCGGTCGCCGAATCGTTTCCGGCTTCGGATCCGCCGGCCTATAAAAGCTCGACGGTCCACTCTCCGTCCCCGAGCGATCATCTCGCCGAGGCGCCCGCCGGAGGCTATCGCTTGCGCGACCCCGTGCCGGTCGCGCTGGCCGACGGCACCGGGTGCGAGATCGATCACGGGTCGGTGGTCATCGCCGCGATCACCTCCTGCACCAACACCTCGAATCCCACGGTGATGCTCGCCGCCGCGCTGCTGGCAAAGAAGGCGATCGAGAAGGGGCTGACCCGCAAGCCGTGGGTGAAGACCAGCCTCGCGCCCGGCTCCAGGGTCGTCACGGACTACTACGAGCGTGCCGGCCTCACTCGCTACCTCGATGCGCTCGGCTTCAACCTCGTCGGCTACGGCTGCATGACCTGCATCGGCAACTCGGGACCGCTGATTCCGGAGGTGAGCGAGGCGGTCAGGGAGCACGACCTGTCCGTCGTGTCGGTGCTCTCCGGCAACCGCAACTTCGAGGGCCGGATCCACCCCGAAGTCAAGATGAATTACCTGATGTCGCCGCCGCTGGTGGTCGCGTACGCCCTGGCGGGCACCATGGACATCGACCTGTTCCGAGAGCCTCTCGGCAAAGGCCGCGACGGCCAGGACGTGTTCCTGAAAGACGTCTGGCCGTCCGCGAGTGAGGTCGAGGCGGTGGTCGACACGTCCATCGTCTCGGAGATGTTCAAGACCGGCTACGCTGACGTGTTCGAGGGCGACGAGCGCTGGAAGTCGCTGCCCACGCCGCACGGCGACCTCTTCGCCTGGAATGCGGCCTCGACCTACGTCCGCAAGCCGCCGTATTTCGAGAACATGCCCCGCACGCCATTGCCGGTCGCCGACATCATCGGTGCCCGGGTGCTGGCTCTTCTGGGCGACTCGGTGACCACCGACCACATCAGCCCCGCCGGCTCCATCGCGAAGAATTCCCCGGCCGCGGTCTACCTGCTCTCTCACGGCGTGGCGCAACACGACTTCAACTCCTACGGTTCACGCCGAGGCAATCACGAGGTGATGATCCGCGGCACCTTCGCCAACGTGCGCCTGCGCAACCAACTC
Organism: Azoarcus sp. PA01; assembly: GCA_001274695.2. Taxonomy (NCBI): domain Bacteria; kingdom Pseudomonadati; phylum Pseudomonadota; class Betaproteobacteria; order Rhodocyclales; family Zoogloeaceae; genus Azoarcus; species Azoarcus sp. PA01. Next base: position 54,373 of record LARU01000001.1, read on the forward strand.
GCGCCAGGCACCGAGGGCGGCTACACGTGCGACTTCACGAAGAGCGATGCGCCGGTCACCACCATCTTCGACGCCTCGCGATCCTATATCGCCGCCGGCACCCCGCTGGTCATCCTGGCCGGCAAGGAATACGGTTCCGGATCCTCGCGCGACTGGGCCGCCAAGGGCACGTTGCTGCTGGGCGTGCACGCGGTGATCGCCGAGTCCTACGAGCGCATCCATCGCTCGAATCTGCTCGGCATGGGCGTTATGCCGCTGCAGTTCCCCGAGGGCGAGAACGCGGCGTCGCTCGGCCTGACCGGAGAGGAAACCTTCGACATCGTCGGCATCACGGCACTTAACGAGGACCGCACCCCGGCAACGGTGAAAGTGAAAGCCGGAGACGTCGAATTCGACGCAATCGTCCGCATCGAAACGCCCAGCGAGGCGGACTACTATCGCCACGGCGGAATCATGCAGTACGTGCTGCGCAACCTGCTGCGGTAGGGGGCAGGGCCGGGAACCCGTTCCCAGCCCGGGCTGCCGTGGCTTCACCGCGTCGCGCATGCGATCGCACTCTTCGGGCATGCCTGCAGTCCCTCGCAGCCAGTGCATCCTGCGCGGCGGTCGGGGTCTCCTTGCCGAAGACGCAAGCAATTTAATAGGATTTGCCCTGAATAGGAGAAGTACGGGTCATGAATACGAAGCTGGTCAGCAGCATAGGAGACGTTGCACGTTCGCGCCTGGTAATCGTTGGCGTCGATGCCTTGCTCACGGAGTTGGGCGGGCTTATGAAGCGCGGGAGCGGGTTCGTGATCGCCGCACTTACCAAAGCCATCCTTGGCCCGCAACGGCACGGCAGAGAGCACGGGTGTGCGTGGCAAAAGGCGGTATTTGGGAAGTCTCGCGCCTCGAGTGCACTCGCCAGGTATTCGGAGACGGGCCGCAGCGGTGGCGGGTGCGGCACGCCCCTTATGGTGCCCGAGGCCGTCGAGCAGACGGCGAAAGCGCTGTTCGCACGTTACGTCCAGCGGTTCAAAGCTCTGGCTTCGCTCAGGTACGGTTACGCAATCTAAGTAAGCGGGCCCCTTCTACAACCATCAGCGAAAGCAGGCTCGACTGGGCGACCTGTCACCCGCTTCCTTCCGGCAGCAGTACTACACCCAGCAGAGGGTGGCTAGAACGCTTGGGCTCCACGCTTGCCGACCCACCTCCGTCGAGGATCAGGAGACTCATGGCGCGTCTCCGCGGGCTCCGGGTGGCGTGATCGGTGATGCCACATGCTTCTCTCGATGCCGTTGTACCTTGGCCAAGATCTTCTTCACTGCGGCCAGTTCCTCCTGGGCGACCTCCGCGCGTCCCTGCCAGCGTGCTGCCTCATCCCGGGCCGTGTAGGCCTGCTTCCGATAAGACTCCGCTGCCACTTTCTGTCCCTCGAGTTGCTCCCGCAAAGGCTCCGCCTGCAGCTTATGCGCCTGGCGCAGGTCGTCGGTCTGCTGCATGAAGTGCCGGCGGTCGGCCTCGGCCTGGCTATGCACCTGGGCAAGTTCTGCCGCATGACGCTCTCGCTCCTGGCGCATGGACTCATCGTGTTGATGCCGTGCAGCCCGGAGCACCTCGTCGTGGCGGGTGCGCTCGGACTCGAGCGTCGTCATCGCCCTTGCCAGGTCTTCCCGCAATGCCGTTATCTGGTGGTCGCGGGCGGCGAGGGCAGCCTGCTGCTCCCGAAGGCGTGTTTCCAGTTTGGCCAGGCTGTGTTCTCGAGCCTTTAGCGTTGCCTTTGCCTCCTTGAGCTCTCCATTCACGATGAGGTTCTCACGTTCGACCGCAGCCACCTTCTCATCGGCCGCTGCGAGTCGCACCTGCCACTCAGCCTCTTTCATTGCCAGGTCGCCAAGCTTCTGCTGGTAGCTTTCCTCGGCCCCGGCCAGTGCCAGCTTCCAGACGGCTGCCACCAGGTTGTCGGATTCGGCTACCAGTTCTTCTGGCAGGGCGGTGTTTTCGCGCTTTGCTGTGATGGCCGCGGCGGTTTCCTGGCGCCAGCGCCGGATCATGTCGCTGACTACCTGCTGCCCCCCCCGATTGCCGATAGCAGAATAGACCTTTGCAAAGGACACGGTTTCACCCGCTCGAAACAGTTCCGTGCACGCCTTCTCAACCTGGTCGTATTGGACTTCAGTGACGCGGACCATTCTCGGTTTCCTGTTCGATCTGTACTTCAAGTTCTCGGGCAGTCTCAATATCCCCCATCTCGCGGTACGCCGCGGCCCACTGCAACGGCTGCGCTCAGGTGGGTATTGAATCTTGCCGGGAGCGCGTCGCCTCCGGGATCTGAACGTCCAATACGATGGGGCGTGGCAAATATACAGAGATGCGTTCTAATACGCACGTATAGCGTTCTATATGAGTCGTTTTACTTTTAATTCTGGTCTTTATTCTCATTATGACCAGTTTCTGTTAACCTCCGCTGGCGAACTCAAAACACCCTTCGAATACCCTAAATGTTCCACGGAGAAATCAAGTTGGTGGGCGCATAAAAACCGCACCGTTGCTGGACATTGAGCCGCTCCAAGGGGAGGTGTTTTTTCTTTCTTCGTTGTTCCACGCGTCCCTAGAAAGGAGTTCGCATGTCCGCAACAGACGACAACCAGAATTGGCAACTGATCGTCGGCCAACCGTTCATCCCCGGCGTCACCAGGTGGCTCGGCAACCGTTTCGAGTACCGAATCTTCTGCGGCACTCATCTGCTGCAGATCTGCCTGGCCAACCTAGCTGCGCGAGACATCAAGGCGTTCCACCCTGGCTCGGTACCCCTCGGCCTCTGCCAGCTCAACCACACCCTATTCGTGCTGTTTCGAGTGGCCGGCATCCTGGACTGGAGCGATCAGGCGTACTTCCATCGCCTCGTGACTGACCCGGAGGACCGCGAGCTGCCGCCGCATATGCCGGGCACGTACCAGGCGCTGTCGCTCGTCCTCGTCAAGAGCGAAACCGGCCTCGTGCGTGGGCTGCGAGTCGTGAGCTGGAGCGGGCACGCCAGCGCAGTTTTCGACCGCCTCCTGCGTGAGCAGCTCGAGGGGCCGTTCGACCCTGCTGAGCATGCCCGCCGGGTTCAGGAGGTTTACGCCCGCTGCCGCACAAGCGAAGACCTGATGCGGACGGCGCTCCTCACGGAGCGCGCTGGATGCAACCTTTGAATCCCCTGCCCTACCTCGCATGGACGCTCCTTATTGACCCTACGGCCACGGAGCAAGCGAACCGTGGGCGACGCGGTGCGTGCGTTCCTGGCTCCCGTTTAACGCCATGCCCGACTTTCCGGTAATCGCCACCCACCCGCTCTCCCCTGCCCTGCCTGTCCAACCCGGAAAGCTGGTTGTGGGCGCGAACGCCGGCACTCGGACGCTTACCCGGGCCGAGACGGACATAGAGGCCGTGAGCGGCTGGCTCGCAAAGTACGTCGACAACCGGAACACCTTCGAGGCCTACAAACGGGATGCCGAGCGCCTCCTAACGTGGGCCGGAACAAGAGGGAAGGGGCTCGCCGATCTGATGGTCGAAGACCTGACCGACTACGGGCTGTTTCTCCGCGACCCTCAGCCCATCGAGGACTGGTGCTTGGTCAAAGTGCCCCGCTACCTCGAGGACGGCACCGACAACCCGGAATGGCGGTCGGTGCAGCGCCCTTCCCGCTTCCTGGCGGATGGCTCACCGAACCCGGAATGGCGGCCCTTCGTCGGCGCCCTCTCCTGGTCCGCTGCGGGTCAGTCCCTCACTGTGCTGTTCGGGATGTTCGAGCATCTCTGCGGCGTCGGCTACCTGGCCGGCAACCCGCTCCGTGCCGCTCGGAAGAAAGGCTACAAGCCGCGGCGGACGACGGTCGACCGCTATCTCGAGCAGGATCTCTGGCAGCTCGTGCTCTCTCATCTGGAGACGTGGCCACGTGAGACCGCCCGCGACGAAGCGCACTATCAGCGCACACGGTTCCTGGCGGGTTTCCTCAAACTGACCGCGCTTCGTCGCTTCGAGATGGCGAAAGCGAGCACGGCGGACGTCACGCGCATCGAAGGGCGCTGGTGGCTCAAAGTTGTCGGGAAAGGCAGCGTCGACCAGCCCATTCCACTCACGCGCGAGGCAATGCGACTCCTCGGAGCGTACCGGGCATCGACGAGGCGCCCTCCCCTCCCCTCCCCCAACGTTGTCGAGCCGCTTCTGATGGACATCACCGGCACTGGCCGCGCGGTCAGCGTGAAAACCATCCACGCGATCCTGAAGAATCTGTTTCTGTCCGCCGCTCAGGCCTGCACGGATCCTTATCACGCCGGGAAGTTGAAGGCCGCGAGCGCACACTGGTTGCGGCACACTGCCGCGACTCACTTGCTCCAGGACGGGGCCAGCTTGCTCCATACCCGGGATGCCCTCAGGCATGCATCGGTGCAGACAACCGAGATCTACATCGCAACGGATCAACACGCCTTCCACGAGGACATGGAAGCCCGGCAGCGTCTCACAAATACCGACCAGCTCGCGGTAGACAACGAAACGAAGTTGCCTACAACCAACGCGAACGTCGCCTCCAAACGGGCAGATCTCGACTGAAGGGAATCCGGTATGCGCAGCTCACCTCTCCTTGAAGCCGAAATCGAGCAAACCGCGTTGCGGTTTTCCGCAAGCGGCGGGAACTCGGGGCCGAGCACCCTTGACGCTCCGCCCCGTCGTGCGGAACGGATTCTGGAACAGCAGTATTCGGCTGTAGCAGTCATCGAGACCTAGGGGCGAGTCATGGGCACCAAGCTCCTTCAGCCCAAGCCCCCCGTCCCTTCGCGGCAACAAAGCATCGAAATGGCCAATCAGCGGATCGACTTCGCAGCTGGCTCGCTCAGCGCGCTTCCGCCCTGTCATCGACCGGCACATTGAAGCCAGTTGATGATCGGCACATTGAGGCCAGGGCGTGATCGGCATATTGGAGCCAGTCACGGATCGGCACATAGGCGCCAGCGCCGGATCGGCGTAATGGAGCCAGCGTTGTTCTGACGGACGTCTCGACCTTGAGCGGTCCATCGCTACCCTGCCGGGTTTTGGTTTGGCAGGAGGGAGCCGGTGGCCCGCAGGAGCATCGAGATGTACGAGTACCGCCAGGCCCTGATGCGCATGCGTCAGGGCGACTCCGAGCGCGAGATCGCGCGCGCGAAACTGATGGGACGGGCGAAGGCGGCCCGTTTCCGGGAGTTGGCCGCCGCCCGCGGCTGGCTCGATCCGGCGCAGCCGGTGCCGGAGGACGCCGAGATCGCCGCGGCGATCGGCCGGCCGCGCCTGCCGGTGACCGCGCAGTCGTCGATTGGCGCCTACCGGCCGCTCATCGAGCAGTGGTTGGCGCAGGGCGTGTCGGGCGTGGTGATCCACGCCACCCTCAAACGCGAGCACGGTTTCACCGGGCACTATTCCAGCGTGCGCCGGCTCATTGCCGCGATCGAGCGCGAGCGCCCGCCGGAAGCGACCGTGCGCTTGTCGTTCGCGCCGGGCGAAGCGGCGCAGGTCGATTTCGGCGCCGGCCCGCAGCTCGTGGATCCGGCCACGGGCGAGCTGCGCCGCACGTGGGCCTTCGTGATGACGCTGTGTTTCTCGCGGCACCAGTACGTCGAGTTCGTGTGGGATCAGAGCGTGCGCACCTGGCTCGGCTGCCATCGGCGCGCCTTCGAGTGGTTCGGCGCGGTGCCCGCTCGCCTCATCATCGACAACGCCAAGTGCGCGATCACCAAGGCGTGCGCGCACGACCCCGAGGTGCAGCGCGCCTACGCCGAATGCGCCGAAGGCTACGGCTTTCGGATCGACGCCTGCCCGCCCCAGGATCCGCAGAAGAAGGGGATCGTGGAGGCGGGCGTCAAATACGTGAAGGGCAACTTCCTGCCCACGCGCAGCTTCCGCGATCTGGCCGATCTGAACGCCCAGGCGCGCGATTGGGTGTTGCAGGAAGCGGGGCTGCGCATTCACGGCACGACGCGGGTGCAGCCGCTCGCGAGCTTCGCCGTCGAGCGCAGCGTGCTGCGGCCGCTGCCGGCGGTGCCGCCGGATCTGGGCACCTGGCACCAGGTGGCGGTGCATCGCGACTGTCACGTCAGCTTCGAGCGCGCGCTGTACTCCGTGCCGTTCGCCCTGGTCGGCAAACGCCTGTGGCTGCGGGCGACCGACACCGTCGTCACGGTCTATCAGGACTTCAAACCGGTCGCCACCCACGCCCGCGCCCGTCGTCCCGGCGAGCGGCGCACCGTCACCGACCATCTGCCGCCCGCCGCCCAGCGCTTCTTCGCGCACGACCGCAGCTGGTGTCTGCAGCAGGCCGCGGAGATCGGCGAGGCGTGCGCCCGGCTCATCGGGCGGCTGCTCACCGACCGCATCAGTGAGCGGCTACGCGCCGCCCAAGGCGTGCTGCAGTTGAAGAGCCGCTACGGCGCGGCGCGCCTGGAGGCCGCCTGCGCGCGTGCGCTCGACCACGACAGCCCGCATTACCGCACCGTCAAGACCATCCTCGCCGGCGGCCACGACCTGCAGCCGCTCACCGCGGTCAGCACCGAACCCTATGCCGACCGCGCCCGCTTCGCTCGTGCCACCGCGGCGCTCTTCGCTGACGAATCCCCCTCGCTTCACTGACCGGGCGCACGCCCATCTCACCCAAGGAGTCTCTCACCATGAATCCCGCCACCGAACTGGCGCCGCAGCTCAAGCAGTTACGCCTTTCCGGCATCCTCGACTCGCTCGAGGCCCGCAACCGCCAGGCCATTGACGCGAAGCTCGCCTACACGGAATTTCTCGCGCTACTGATCCAGGACGAGGTCGCGCGGCGCGAGCAGAAGAAGTTCGCCACGCGGCTGCGCCGCGCGGCGTTTCGCGCGACCAAGACCCTCGAAGGCTTCGAGTTCGACCGGCTGCCCTCGACCAACCGCGCGCTGGTGCATGATCTGGCCACGGGGCGCTACATCGACGAGCGCGCCCCGGTGCTCATCGTCGGCCCCTGCGGCACCGGCAAGAGCCATCTCGCGCAGGCGCTCGGCCACTGCGCGGTGCGCCAGGGGTTTGATGTCGTGTTCGCATCCTGCTCGCAGCTGCTCGCGAGCCTGAATGCGGCGCGGGCCACCGGCGCGTACGAACGGAAATTGATGCAGCTCGCGCGCGTGCCGGTCCTCATCATCGATGACTTCGGCCTCAAACCGCTGCGCTCGCCCGCCGACGAAGATCTGCACGACCTGATCGCCGAGCGTTACGAGCAGGCGGCCACCGTCGTCACCAGCAATCTCGACTTCACCGAGTGGGACCAGGCCTTCCCCGGCAACCGACTCCTCGCGTCCGCGACCGTCGATCGCCTGCGCCACAATGCCTACTGCCTGACCCTCGACGGGGCTTCCTACCGCGCCCCGCGACAGGGTCCGAACAAGGCCAAAACGGCCCTTGCCGGCACCCCGAAAAACAGCCAATCTTGAACCCCCGCAGACGTTCGTCAGAGCCCGTTCCTGCTGGCTCCTATATGCCGATCATCGGTGGCTCCATTGTGCCGGTCAGTGACACGCCCTGGCCGTCGCAGCCTACCGCTACAACCAAAAGGGCGCCGCTTACTCCTGGTGTTTCAACATAACGCGCCGGCCGGACCGCTCTATGCTGAGGCAGCTCTGGGCGGCGAAAGCGGGATGACGGCGAAGCTTCGTTCCCGCGTGCCCCCTGCCGAGCGCGAAGTGATCCCGGCACAGTTTTGGCGGTAGCTGAAAAACCGCCACGACGTCGGATTCAGCGGACCCGCGCAGCACCGAACCCCGAGCGAACCGCCGCTCTTCGTGCCCTTCGTCTCTAAGCTTTGCACTTTTCCGCTGCAAAGCCTGGCGCGGCAATGCACCCTGCGTAATCAACCAGGGCCTTCCATGGCTGCGCCCACTTCTGAACAACTTGCCCCGCTCAAACGCCTCTGGACTGCCGCCAATGGTCACTTCGGTCAGTGCAAGTACATCGTTGAGTTCCTTCTTGGTCTGTATAACGGCACCCGCTTTCCCGTCGACTTAGCCGGTTTCCGGGCGCTCGATCAAGCAATCTTCCGGGACTGTCTCACCGTCCTCCAGATGGATAGCCAGCCGCAGCAAGAGGTTCACCTGCTACTGGGGTGCTTGATTGGCGAATTCGAAAAACTCGCCGAAGATTGGCGCATTCCGGACCGCTCCATATAGTAGCCACCTCCTCATTGCACAGAGGTCCAACGATGATGTTCATTGCAGCGAAGATCAACGATGTTGACATGCTTCGACTCCGAGACCGTGTGCTGACTGCGCCGGTTTTTGGCGGTACGTACGGGGATTTTCCGTGGGACAGATTCGAGGCGGCCGCGCTCGAAGCCGGCGTTTTGAAGGACCTCGCCAATTTTGGCCGCGCGATCTTCCGGGAGGCTTATCAGCATGATTGGAGCGACGAGCTCAAAGTCGAATGCGGTTGGTTGGACGGCGGGCAACGCCTGGTCTACCAAGCCTTCGCGTTTCCAGAAGATTGCCGCGCGCGTTGGCAGCATCTGCTCGAAACCGATGGTGTCCCGGACGACGTCGAGGTCCCGCCCGTCACAATCGACCCGTATGACTTGGCCGACGGCCTCGAGGCTGTAGGGATCAAGACGAACTTCATGCGGTAAGCTCATCCGGACGACCCATTCCGATTTAGCCATCCCTCCCTTCCCCTTCTTGTCAGTGCAGTGCATCATTTTTTCTAAGTATTTGATTATTGGCGTTATTGCAGGTTGATAAGCGATGAGAGAATCATTCCGCTGCGAACTCTGCCTCATCGCAAACTGCGTGGTTCGGGCGGCGCAGTACAACGTCGCCCTCCTCCCATGACTCGACGAGCCGCGCGTTCACCGGCAGGGTGCGACGCACGCCTTGGTCGTCTTGACATTCGACGTACCCGCCATCCCCCATGCGCTTAAGCACGCCTATTACTTTGCCCCGTCGGCTGACAACCTGCATGCCCTCTGCCCGCTCGAGGAATATCGGCAGCTTCGCGTTGAGCCGCTCGAGGACCGATTTCGACGTACTCCCCCTGTCCTCGTACCGGTCTCGGATCTCGAGCAGGCGGGCGTAGTCCTTCCGCTGCCGAACAAGCGTAGCCAGATACGCGAAAGTGGCTTTTGCGTTGAATTGCCGGATGCGATGCCACACCAGGGCGACCACTGCTCCGAGCTTGCCGCCGTTGCCATGCTCGCGAGCCAGCTTCATGAGCGTACAGATACGACTTCGAGAAAGGCCGAGCGACATGAGTCGAACCAGCTCTGCTGGCAGACGGGTTTTCTTGTCGATTCTATTTTCTGAAGACTCCCCTGCCCTTTCCTGGTCGGTCTTGCGCGGCGCTTCGTGTGGGGGCTGTCCTTTCGAAGAAAGTTGTTGATTAGGGGAAAGTTCAATCTCTTGTATACGGGCTCTCACGGTGAGAGACGGCCCCTGTGGAAAACTGCGCTTCGGCTGGCCAACGACCTCTTCCTTGGCAGCCAGTTGTTCCTGGTAGCCGCCGTTCCTGGCGTGTGCTTGTCCAGCCAGGCCGAGCAGCTGCAATGCCTTCTCGGTCAGCCAAATGCGGCTTACCGAATACTGGCCAAAGGCTTCCCTCGCCCGCCTGCGGCCTTGCTCGCGCGTGATGTACCCCCTCGTTACGAGCTCCGCGAGACCGCGGTAAAGAGTGGGGTGGCTCCCGAGGAGCGACTCGGCGCAGATGCTGTCTCGACTGGCGAAGACTGGCTCGGTGGGACGCTTCACATCGAAGAAGGCCAAGATGCCGTAGAGTGCCTGACGGGCCGTTCTGGCCAAGTCGAGGCAGTTTCGCGGGTTGAGCGCTTCCGCCCGGGCCCGGATGAGCGGCGCCGGCAGAAACCGGGCCTTGGGCCCAGAAGGGGAGGGGAGGGGGGCGTCGAGCTGAACAACCCCCTCGCAAGCCAGTGAAATTGGCACGATAGTCCTTTTTGAGCAAAAAGGACCCCTTTCGGTATTGACACCAACTCGCCGCTCATTAAACTACGGACATGCAACTGTCGCGTAACCGGTTCCCGCCGGTGAGCGTTAAGTCAGGGTTCAATCCCTAGCAGAGGCCAACTTTCCAGAGTTGGCCTTTGTCCTTTCAGGGGTCAGTTGATCTCAGCGTTGTCGCTAGTCGATTCCTCTTACGTTGTCCAAACGACAGCCGTCAGTCTCGTGTTCCCGCACGAGACGAGTGCCGCCTCCAAATGCTCAGAAAGCTGCCCTGTGGACGGTGGGCAGCTTTCTGAACATTCGGAAGGGTAGAAGAGGGCAGTACGTCCGAAGCAGTCATCCGGCACCTCCCTTTCGCTTCATTTTTCGTTAAGTCCCTGTTTTCCGGTCTTATTGCAGGTTGATAATCACTTTTTGTTGCCGTGACCGGCGCTTGCCCGCTCTTTGATAAGCTGAGTAATGAGCGCGAAAGTCGCCTCAGCTTCTTCAGCCGAAGCAAAGGAAAGGCGGACGGTCTTGTCGCTGCGAAGCGCTTCGCAATACTTCGTCTTACCCTGACGGAAGGTGATGGGTTCCGGCCGGGCGGGGCGCTTCAAGGTGTCACTGGCTTTTGCTTGTTGCACCGCAGCAACTTGGGAAAGCTCCGACGTGACGATCTTCTGAACGGCCTCAATGACCTTAGCTGCTTTGCCTTGCTTGGTGAGTTGAGCAAGCTGCTGCACGGCCTTGGCACCGAAGAGGGCAGGGGCGTCGGCGATGCATGCCAAGGCCTCCTCGGGCAGCTCGTCAAACGCCATGAGGGAGCTGATGTACGGCTGACTGACGCCGGCTTCGGCAGCCACCTGCGCTTGCCTCAGCTTCTTCTTCTCCATCCGCCCTTTGAAGCCGAGATACTTCTCGTAGTCCGTGAGGCTCGGGGCGAGGAGGTTGGAGTAGAACGCCGTCCGGTCGGTCTCGTCGTCGTCGAGGTCGAGAATGTTGATGTCAATCTCGTCCCGGCCCAGCTCGCGGAAGAGGCTTACGCGGTTGTTGCCGGCGATGATCTCGTAGCCGCCCTCAGGTCGCAGTCGTACAGTGACCGGGTTCGCCAACGGGTTGTGTCGCAGGTTTTCGCGCAACTCCGCATACTGCTCGGCGGTGAGTTTGCGGCGTCGCCCCGGAATCTCGTGGAGCTCGTCGAGTTTGGCCTTCTGGCGTGGCTGGCTTTCAAGCGCAGTCGCCAGCGCTGCTTCCGCTTCGGCAAGCTTGCGATGAGCCTCTGCCAGCGCCTCCTTGGAGCCATGCTCCGCCTTGAGCTTGGCCAGCTCTGCTTCCGCCGCTTCGGCACGTGCCATGGCGTCCGCCAGTTGGCCGGAGAAAATTGCCAGCTGTCCGGGAGCGGTACGAGCTTCATCTGGCTTCTCTGGAAGCCTTTTCGCCACACCGCCGCTGGCCGTTCGCGCTTGCATGGCGGCCAAGAGGTCGGTGTTCTTCGACTTCATATCCTTCGCGCCGGCCATATCAAGCCCCCTCGTACCAAGCTTTCACGATCTTGTTGTCAATGATTTCGACGACCTGGTCGTAAGCGTCACGAATACGGCTGTAGGTTTTGGCGCCGCCTTCCCACTTGCTGACGTCGTAGACGGTGCCGAAGCCGGTCGCGGTGGTGCCTATGACGCTCGAGAAGGGTATCTCGACGGGCAGGACCTTAGCGGTGTAGGTCGAGACGATCCACTCGCGGACCACGGAGGCCGACGCCTCCTGCGCATTCACCGCGCTCAAGAGGATGTTCACGAAGTCGAACTCTTTGACGAAGTTCCGCTTCTCGAACGAGCTCGCCAGGTCGGAGAACAGCGACCAGTACTGAGCGGCCGACGCGAAGTCCAAGCTCTTGGGCGGCAGCGGCATCAGCATCCCGTCTGCGGCCATCAGGGCGTTGATGGTAAGGTACGAGAGAGAAGGCGGCGTGTCTAACACGATGATGTCATAGTCACCCGCCAAGTCTTGGAGGGCAGGGGCCAGGATGTCCCAGAATTCAAAGCCGGGCTTCTCGGCCACTTTGTGAGGGATGACGAACTCGGCCGAGAAGAGGGTAGGGGCACCGGGAATCAGATCCAGCCCGTCCCAGTATGTGGGTTGGATTGCGTATCGGAGATCCTTCTGGTCCCCGAAAATAAGGGGCATCACCGTCGCGTCGCTGTCGACTTCGGCAGAGGGCAGCAGCCCGCACAGAGAAGAGAGCGATGCCTGCGGATCCAGGTCGACGATGAGCACTTTCCGGCCGCGCAGAGTCAGGCCTTGAGCCAACGACATCGCGGTCGTCGTCTTGGTCGAGCCCCCTTTGAAATTGCTGACGACAACGATGCGGCCGCGTTTTCCCTCGGGGCGTTTCTTGATCTTGCTCTCAGCCTGGACCCATTGCCGCGTCTCAGCCAAGGTGAAGACCCGCCCACGGCCCGCGCCCTGCGCGACCCCTGGGGGCAGGTCACCCTTGCCGATGAGATAATTGATGCGCGCCCGGTCGATGCCGCAGAGCGTCGCTAGCTGAGTGGTTGTGTATTCAGGTGGGTTTTTGCGCGGGTGCGGCTTGAGCATGCTGTCGCGCACCAATGCCAACATGTCGTCTGCGATACCCGCGAGTTCGATGAGTTGAGCTGGGCCGACCTTCGCTTCGATGGGCTTCAGCTTGAGATCAGATTCGGGTGTCGTCAGTGCCATGGCAAGCCTTCTTTGTTTTAGGATCGCGCCTCTTGCACTGAGGCGACGACTAAGCTTCCATTCGACGCTCATGGTGCAAAATAACTCCGAAGCGGAGAATACGCGGTGATGCAGCGGGGCGCAAGTCCACCTCGCATATTCACGCCTACCGCAGACTCCTAAAGAATCAGTCGCTTACCCTGGTTCCCTGAAATGGAGGGTGAAGGCCGCCTAGCTTCTAGCGTCATTTGCAATTAACCGACCGAATGTCTTTGCTTTGTATGCTCTTGGAACTGCTTGCTTGCGTTTTCGGAGTCGCGCGCAGACCGTGGAAGGGTGGGAGTGTAGGTTAAGAAACCTACGACGGTTAATTGCATTAATGAAGAATGAGATTCTAATTCCGGGAGTTGCTGGTAGGACGGCAGCAATCATGCCAACGCGAGTCAGGAGAAGCGAGGCGGTGGTCAGAGTTAAGCACTGGCTGGAAAATAGCCTTAAAGGCAAGGGTGGTCGCGTTCCTATAATGAGCTCGCCATAGCCGGTCTCATCGATGATCAGGAGCCGCAGCGTGGTAAAGGGCTTGAGCTTCTCGTCGAGCCGCCCTTCGTTGTGCGCCTTGGTCAGCGTGCGATGAGGTGCGCTGCGGTACTCAACAGCAGCACCCGGTAGCCAGTCTCCGCTGACAGCCCGCAGGTGCCCTCATGGACGCATTCGCATTCGGGCGCCGCATCCCTTGGTAGAGCACGAGGTTCCGCCAGTGGACCCCGAACGAAAACGGAGCCCTCAGGCTCCGGCGTCAATGAGTTCCGCCAACCAGGTCAGGCAGCCGCTTTGGTCCTGTCCAGAGCATACTGCCTCGTCTGGTACGGCATCAGCTCGCCCAAGCGGCTGGTGAGGTCCATCGAAGCGCCCCATGCCACCGCCAAAGGATCCTTGCAACCGGCGGCCTCAGCTTTGGGTGCAGGTGAGGAGGGCTGGAACTGGCGGATAGCCGAAAGCAGCCGTAGCTTTCGCTCCTTCGGCAGGACGTTGAAGCGGGCCAACCTGTCGACCAGGTAGCCGGCATCTGGCCGGAGGTTGGCGGGCACGTCAGCCAAGTTGGGAACCTCGCCAGCGTACCAGAGGCGTTCAGCGACCTCGCGCAGCAGCTCAGGATCGACACGCGCGAAGCCTTGGCGCACTACGTCGCCAAGCATTCTCTCTAGTGCCGCTCCTCGAGCCAACCTTTTCACGAAGACCTCCTCTCGTCAAATTTTCTTCTAACATGGGCCAAATTCGGGGTCAAGTCAGGCCCCACGTAGTATTTGGCTGCCTCCAGCGCCAATTGTTCAAACCGTTCCCAGGAGGCCTCCGGCAGGGCGAGGAGGGTGAGGATGTCCTCCAGATCCACGTCACCTAGGCGGCCTAGCTTGGACAGGGCAATGTCCTCGATGCTCGGCAGCATCACGACTACGGGTGACTCGCGGGTGCCCTCGAGGGGCACAGAGCGGTCCTGGTAGTCCATGTGGAGCGGGCCCAGGGTCGGGTTGAAGGTTGGGTCGTAGGCCAGCTGCGACGGCCCCTCCTCCGGATCGTCGTAATCCACTGGTGGCAGGTCAGCCAGGATGAGCATCAGTTCGCTCTTGAGCGGCTGCGGATACGCGAACTCGGCGTCGACGTCCGTACTGGCCCGGGACTGGGCGTGGAGATGGACCGCGCAGCCCCCGAAGATGTATGCGTGGACGGCACCGGGCGGCACTTGGCGCCGAGCGAGTTCCTCGCCCAGGTTGCTGAAGAGCTGCAGGATCGCGTCCGTCATCGGGGTGTTCATGATGCCTCCCAGAATGCTGCCTGCAATTGTATCGGGATAGCGTGGAAGGCCCGACTCAAGTTTCGCAGCTGAAGCCCAGCAGAGGAGGTGGCCGCAGTCATGCGTCGCCTCCGATTCTCCTGGTAAGGCGGGCGTAGGCCGACACCCATGCCGCTAGGTCGATCCCGTCAGGTTTGTCTGGTTTGCCAGACAAACCTGACTTGCTAGCAATTCACTTCGAAGCGTTGCCATCCCCAAGGTTAAGCTGGCGCACCCGTGAAGCGGCGCCTGATGCGACCACACTGTTGAAGTTTCGCCGCCTGCTGGAAACGCACGGGCTCACGCGCAAGATCTTCGAGGCGATCAAGACGCACCTCGCGGAGAAGGGCCTGATGATGCGCGAGGGCACCATCGTCGAAGCAACGCTCATCGCCGCACCCCCGTCGACCAAGAACCGCGTGAAGGCACGTGATCCCGAGATGCACCTGACGAAGAAGGGCAATCAGTGGCATTTCGGGATGAAAGCGCACATCGGCGTCGATGCCGAATCGGGCCTGGTGCATCCGGTGGTGGCCACGGCGGCTAACGAGAGCGACGTAAGCCAGACGCACAAGCTGCTGCACGCAGAGGAGACGGAGGTGCTGGGCGACGCGGGCTACCAGGGCGTCGACAAGCGCGAGGAAAACCGCGACAACAAAGTGACTTGGCACATCGCCATGAAGCGCAGCAAGAGTAAGGCGCTGCCGAAGAACCGGCTGGGCAAGCTCCTCGAGAAGCTCGAGCGCGCGAAGGCGAGCATCCGCGCCAAGGTCGAGCACCCGTTCCATGTCGTGAAGAACCTCTTCAAGCACCGAAAGACCCGTTACCGCGGACTGGCGAAGAACGAGGCGCAGCTCTTCTCGCTATTCGGTCTGGCTAATCTGTTCCTGGCGCGCCGACCGTTGTTGGCGCTTCACGCCCGAGGTGCGTCCTAATGGGGCGCCAGGGCGCGAAAAGGGGGGGTGAAATACCTACGGATGGCATCGTTCCGCATAAGAAATGCCAAAGGATTGAAATGTCCTTCGCTGCTTCGTGCGCGCGACCCGTCCAGTGTCCGTTGGAACCGATTTGTTCAGCACTTCCCTAAACCAGCACCGGCGCGAAAACACCCTGCTGCATCATTGCAGTGTGGGTAGGCGCAGCACCCTTCTAATGATTAAGCGGTTGTTCCATCGAGTCGAGATAGTGCCGAAAGGGTTTGTGTATGCGCAGAGTAACGTGTGAGAGGTGACTTGATTGGCGCTCGAGTCGCAGCGAACCCGAACATCAAACCGATCGGTCTCCGGTCCCCGGTAGGGACCGTCCGGCCGGGGCAGCATGGTACCAGCCCGACTGAACAAGGTCTCTGCCGTCACGTCGGCGAGCAAGTGAGGTTTCGTATCGACTTTTCACGCGCCCTCACTATTGTTTGCACGGTCTCGTCGCGCCGGCTGCGGGAAGCCGGATTACTGGGCCGAGTCGAAGCCGGGAAGGGCGATTGCAGGGGGACGTGGGGAGCGGGACTCTTCCGCACCCTCGTTATCCGGGCCCTGCGGGTTCATTCGCCGTGGCGCGGGTTTTCCGCCGCCGCATTCGTTGAGATTTCGTCAGGAGAGAGACATGGCGCGATGTGATGTATGCGGCAACGAGTACGACAAGGCGTTTCAGGTCACGATGGAAGGCCAGACCAAGACGTTCGACTGAATCGCCCCGGGTTTCGCGGAGGCCGTTTTGTGTGAGTCAGGCGGCGACCGCCTGCTCGCCAAGGCTGCGGTAATAGTTTGCCTCGGCTTCGGCTGGGGGAATGTACCCGATCGGCTCAAGTAACCGGTGATGGTTGAACCACGAGACCCATTCGAGGGTGGCCAGCTCGACCGCTTCGACGCTTTTCCAGGGCCCACGCCGGTGAATGACTTCTGCCTTGTAGAGCCCGTTGATGGTTTCGGCGAGCGCGTTGTCGTAGCTGTCGCCCCGGCTGCCGACCGACGGCTCGATGCCCGCTTCTGCCAGTCGCTCGCTGTATCGGATCGAGACGTACTGCGAGCCGCGATCGCTATGATGAATCAAAGCATTACGTTCGGGTTGGCGCGCCCACAGGGACTGTTCCAGCGCATCGAGGACGAACTCCGTGCGCATGGACCGGCTGACGCGCCAACCTACGATGTAGCGGGCGAAGACGTCGATGACGAAGGCGACGTACACGAAACCCTGCCAGGTCGAGACATAGGTGAAGTCGGAAACCCAGAGCTGGTTCGGGCGCTGCGCGGCGAACTGACGATTGACGCGATCGAGCGGACAAGGAGCAGCAGGATCCGGCCGGGTAGTCCGCATGACCTTGCCGCGCATGGCGCCGCGCAGCCCTTTGACACGCATCAACCGCTCAACCGTGCAGCGGGCGACCTCAAGGCCTTCGCGCCGCAACTGCCGCCATACCTTGCGCGCTCCATACACCTGCAGATTCGCCTGCCAGATCCGCTCGATGTGGTCCTCCAGCATCGCGTCGCGACGGGCCCGCGCACAGCGCAAAGCCGGATCGCGCCGGCGCGCCACGGCACGTCGATAAGCCGACGGGGCGACCTGCAGCACCTTGCAGATCGGCTCGACCCCGAAGTGCTCGCGGTGCGTGTCGATGAAACCGTTCATCACTTGTTGCGGCGGTCGAGCTCCGCCTGCGCGAAATACGCGCTGGCCAGGCGCAGGATCTCGTTGGCCTTCTTCAGCTCGCGGACCTCGCGCTCGAGTTCCCTGATGCGTTGCTGCTCGGCGTTCGTGAGCCCCTCGCGCTGGCCGGTGTCGCGCTCATGCTGGCGAACCCACCGGCGCAGTGTCTCCGCCGTGCAGCCAATCTTTGCCGCGATCGAGACGATCGCCGCCCACTGGGATTCGTACTGACCCTTGGCCTCACACACCATACGCACGGCGCGCTCGGTGACCTCGGGGGAGAACTTCGCTGTCTTTTTCATGGGCTCCATCTTCTCAAGAGTTGGAGCCTCCGCAAAACCCGGGGCGATTCAGACAGCTTCGAATGCGCGATCCATGCGTGCGCGCCCGCGTGCGCGCATTGCGGCTGCAAGATCGTCGGCCATGGCGTCGAAGGCGGGGGTAAGTACTTCTGCTGCGTCAACTGCGCGAAGAACGCTGGAGTCGAGCAGCTTCGCGACCGCGCCTGAGCCCGGCCCGGATCGCCATTGCGGTGCGGGTCGGCGTGCCGCAAATCTGTGCCGAACTCGCGGGTGAGGCCGCTCAGCCATTGACGTCGATCGGGAGGAATGTTCCGATAAGCCATGGCCCAACGTGAACCTCCCACCGACGTGCCGGACCGCCAGCCTGAACGCGTGGAAATCGACTTCCGCGAGATCCCTTTCCAGGGAATCGTCGAGCAGTCCTTGGCGGGCGTGTATCTGGTCTTCCGCGAGCGTTTCCAGTACGCAAACTCGACCTTTGCCGAGATGTTCGGCTACACGCAAGAGGAGTTCGTCGGTACGTCGATTCGGGACCTCGTTCTCCCGGACTTCGTTGGGGAAGCGATGGAGTACTATCGCCTTCGCGTTTACGAGGGCGTGCCGTCGATTCGCTATTTCACGCGGTGTCGGCATCGGGATGGCCACACTGTTCATATCGAGGTACACGGATCTCGGGTGGACTACCATGGCGAGCCTGCGCTGGCGGGAGTCGTGATCGACGTCAGCGAGCGCGTCCGGCGAGACCTGGATCTGCACCGGTCGCGACGGCGGCTCAGAGAGCTGGCCTCTTACCTCAACAGCTCGCGCGAGGAGTTGCGCGGACAGCTGGCGCGCGAAGTGCACGATGTCCTCGGTGGAATGCTCAGCTCCATCAAGCTCGACGTCTTCCGCATCCAGCGGCGGACCACCGATCCTGCCTTGGCGGAGATTCGCGAGATCACGGAAGAACTCCTCCCGCTGATCCAGGACACGATCGACACCGCCCGGCAGATTTCGGATGAGTTGCGGCCGCGCATGCTGGATACGCTCGGGCTGGTCGCCGCCATTCGCGGCGAGCTCGAAGCCTTCGGCCGGCGCAACGAGATCCTCGTCGGCTTCACGCTGGAGGGGGACGACCCCGAGCTGTCCGCCGAGACGGCCACGCAATGCTTCCGCGTGTTCCAGGAGGCCTTGACGAATATCGGGCGGCACGCGCAGGCGGAAACGGTCGAGGTGCGGGTGCGCAACCGCGATGGCCGTTTCGAGATGCAGGTTCGCGACGACGGGAAGGGCATCGATCGGCCTTCGATGCGGGAAGGGTCGATCGGGATGTTGAGCATGGCCGAACGTGCGCGCAGCATCGGAGGGTCGCTTTATGTTCACGCCCGCGCCGGCGGCGGCACGGTCGTGCTCCTCGCAGTACCGGGCTATATGGAGCGGCGCAGCAATGATCGAACTGCTGATCGTTGATGACCATACGATCTTCCGCTCCGGTCTGAGGCGCATGCTCTCGGACGAGGCGGACCTGCATGTCGCGGACGAGGCGAGCGACGGCGCGAGCGCGCTGGCGAAGATCCGCACCGGCAAGTTCGATGTCGTTTTGATGGACATCAACATGGCCGGGCGCAGCGGCCTCGACACCCTCGAGTCGATCCGTGCCGAGCGCCCGGAGCTGCCGGTCATCATGCTGTCGATGTACCCGGAGGAGCAGTACGCGGTGCTCGCGCTGCGGGCACGCGCGAATGCCTACCTTTCCAAGGATGTGGAGCCGCAGGAGCTGCTGACCGCGATCCGGCACGTGGTCGGAGGAGGGCGCTACGTCTCGCCGCGCAGTGCCGCCAGCCTCCTGATGCAGATGGACCGTACCCGCGAAGGCGCGCCGCACGAAAAGCTCACCGCGCGCGAGATGCAGGTGATGATGAAGATCGTGCGCGGCATGTCGCTGACCGACGTGGGCATCCAGATGTGCCTCTCGGTGAAAACCGTCAGCACCTACCGAGTCCGCATCCTCGAGAAGCTGGGCCTCGCGAGCAACGCCGAACTGGTGCAGTACGCGATGCGCAACGGCCTCCTCGACTGACTGAGCGCAGAGGGCGCATTTCCCTCCGACGTTTTACCGGGAGGCCGATGACCGGCTTAAAGTTGCTCTCGTCATGCTGCACCAGCAAGCCAGCTGCGAATCATTCGTGTATCACGAGGACTCCCATGTCGGCGTGACCGTGTAGTCGCCGGGGGATGCTGCGGCCTACCGGCTTTCGGGCTTCTCCAATCAGAAAATTCCTACAAAAGGTCGGGAACACTCCGACAGCTCTGGTGGACATCGCTCCCTAAGATTCGCTCCAACGCCTGTTTGGCATGAGTCATGCACGACTCCAAGCGCGCGACAAGACGTATCACGTCTGACAAAGGATGCACGAACTCGGAGAGGAGGAAGAACATGTACGCCCAGATGGTGGACACAGGGATGAAGCGGGTGCAGGGGCTGGACGAGATGTCGGCCGAGGAGCGCGCGTTTCAGGAAAAGATCGACGCCGGCATCAAGATCGAGGCGAAGGACTGGATGCCCGAAGGCTACCGCCGCACGCTGATCCGTCAGATCTCGCAGCATGCGCATTCGGAAATCGTCGGCCAGCTGCCTGAAGGCAACTGGGTCACGCGCGCGCCGACCTTGAAGCGCAAGGCGATCCTGCTGGCGAAGATCCAGGACGAGGCCGGCCACGGGCTGTACCTGTATAGCGCCGCGGAAACGCTCGGCGTGACGCGCGACCAGGTGTACGCGGACCTGCTGTCGGGCAAGGTGAAATATTCCAGCATCTTCAACTACCCGACCACCAGCTGGGCCGACATCGGCACGGTCGGCTGGCTGGTCGACGGCGCGGCGATCATGAACCAGATCCCGCTGTGCCGCTGCTCTTACGGCCCGTATTCGCGGGCGATGGTGCGCGTGTGCAAGGAGGAGTCCTTCCACCAGCGTCAGGGCTACGACCTCGTGATGACGATGGCGCGCGGCACGCCCGAACAGAAGCAGATGGCGCAGGACGCGCTGAACCGCTGGTGGTGGCCGGCCCTGATGATGTTCGGGCCCCCGGACAGCGACTCCGTGCATAGCGCGCAGTCGATGCAGTGGAAGATCAAGATCCTGTCGAACGACGAGCTGCGCCAGAAGTTCGTCGACCAGACCGTGCCGCAGGCCGAATACCTGGGCCTCACCGTGCCCGATCCCGAACTGAAGTGGAACGAGGACACCGGCCATTACGACTTCGGCGAGATCGACTGGGAGGAATTCCGCCAGGTCGTCGCCGGCAACGGCCCCTGCAACCGCGACCGCCTGCGCACCCGGGTGAAAGCCTGGGACGACGGCAAGTGGTTCCGCGACGCGCTGCTCGCCCACGCCGATAAGAAAGCCGAAAGACAAGTCGCGGCAGCCAAGGCCGCCTGATAACGAGATCGAGAGGAGAAGAGAAATGAAGGAATGGCCCCTTTGGGAAGTGTTCATCCGCAGCCAGCACGGCCTCGCGCACAAGCACGTCGGCAGCCTGCACGCACCGGATGCCGAGATGGCGATCAACAACGCGCGCGACGTCTACACGCGCCGCAACGAAGGGCTGTCGATCTGGGTCGTGCCGGCGTCCGAAGTGACCGCGAGCAGCCCCGCCGACAAGGAAGCGCTGTTCGAGCCCGCGAACAACAAGATCTACCGCCATCCGACCTTCTTCCCGGTGCCGGAAGAAGTGAAGCACATGTGATGACGGGATCGGGAGACAGACATGCTGCTCGATGACAAGTCCGTTTATCTGATGCGCCTCGGCGACAACGCGCTGGTGCTGTCGCAGCGCCTGTCCGAATGGTGCGGCAAGGGTCCCGCCTTCGAGGAGGACATGGCGCTGACCAACATCGCGCTCGACCTGATCGGCCAGGCCCGGATGTGGCTGTCCTACGCCGGAGAGGTCGAAGGACGCGGCCGTGACGAGGACGCGCTGGCCTTCCGCCGCGACTCGCACGAGTTCACCAACCTGCTGCTCGTCGAGCAGCCGAACGGCGATTACGCCCAGACGCTGGTGCGCCAGTTCTTCTTCGACGTGTGGCATCACCTTACGCTCGAAGCGCTGACGCGATCGGCTGACGACCGCATCGCCGACATCGCGTCGAAGGCGATCAAGGAAGTCGCGTACCACCTGCGGCGCAGCAGCGACCTGGTCGTGCGTCTGGGCGACGGCAGCGCGGAGAGCCGGCGTCGCATGCAGGCCGCAGTCGACGAACTGTGGATGTACACCGGCGAGATGTTCAACGCCGACGAGACCGAGGAGCTGCTCGGCGCGCAGGGGCTGGCGTGCGACCCCTCGACCTTGAAGGACGTGTGGCTCGCGACGGTGCGCGAGATGTTCGCCGAAGCGACGCTCGAGCTTCCCGCAGGCGAGTGGATGCAGAAGGGCGGCAAGCAGGGCCGGCACGGGGAACACCTCGGCCTGTTGCTCGCCGAGATGCAGTTCCTGCAGCGCGCCTATCCCGGCGCGACGTGGTGACAACGTGGTAAGTGAGGCAGCGATGGTCGACTTGCGCGAATGCAGCGAGAGAGTGTGGGGCTGGCTCGCCGACGTGCCGGATCCCGAAATTCCGGTCATTTCCATCGTCGATCTGGGGATCGTGAGGGAGGTGAACTGGCACGACGAGCCGGCCGGAGCGGTGTGCGAGGTGGTGATCACGCCGACGTATTCGGGATGCCCGGCGACGGAAGTCATCGGCCGCTCCATCGAGGAGGCGCTGCGTGAGCGGGGGGTGGAGCGGGTGCGGCTCGAAAGCCGCATCGCGCCGGCCTGGACGACGGACTGGCTGACCAGCGAGGGTCGCCGGAAGCTGCAGGAATACGGCATCGCGCCGCCTGCCCGTCGTGCCGACGGCCGGCAGGTGATCGACATCAGCGGGCTGCGCCGGCGTACGGCCGATGACGCGCCCGCCGCATGTCCGCACTGCGGCTCGACGCACACCGAGCCGATCAGCCGCCATGGTTCGACCCCGTGCAAGGCGCTTCATCGCTGCCTCGACTGCCGCGAGCCGTTCGACTACTTCAAGTGCCACTGAGAAAGGCACAGCAAAGGAGCAAGAGATGAGCAAGTTTCACGATATCCGGGTCGCCAGTGTGCGCCCCGAGACCCGCGACGCGATCGTCGTCACCTTCGACGTGCCGCCGTCGCTCGCGGAAGCGTTCCACTACGCCCCCGGCCAGCACTTGACCCTGCGCACCGAGATCGGCGGTGAGGACGTGCGCCGTTCGTATTCGATCTGTTCAGGCGCCGACGAGCGCGCGTTGCGCATCGCGATCAAGCGCGTGCATGGCGGCCTGTTCTCGAACTGGGCGAACGACTTCCTGAAGCCCGGCGTGAGCGTGCAGGTGATGCCGCCTTCCGGCCACTTCGGCATCACGCCCGACGCGCACGTCGCACGCCGCTACGTCGGCTTCGCGGCCGGCAGCGGCATCACGCCGATCCTGTCGCTGGTCACGACGCTGCTGGCCGGCGAGCCCGGAAGCCGCTTCACGCTGGTGTACGGCAACCGTTCGTCGTCGAGCGTGATGTTCCGCGAAGATCTCGCCGACCTGAAGGACGAGTACGGCGAGCGCCTGAACCTGGTGCACGTGCTCTCCCGCGAGCAGCAGGACATCGACCTCTTCAACGGCCGCATCGACCGCGAGCGCTGCGACGCGCTGCTCGCGCAGTGGATCGACCCGAAGCGCATCGACGTCGCGTTCATTTGCGGCCCGATGGACATGATGGAAGCGGTGTCCGCGTCGCTGCAGGAGCACGGCGTGCCGAGGGCCGCGATCAAGATGGAGCTTTTCGCGACCAGCCTGCCGAAAGGGCCGCGTCCGGCGCATTCGCATCCGGTCAAGGGGACGGAGGAATGCGAAGTCACGGTGATCCAGGACGGCCGCGTGCGCCAGTTCACGATGCCGAAGAACCGCGACTCGGTGCTCGACGCCGGCCTCGCGCAGGGCATCGAGATGCCGTACTCGTGCAAGGGCGGCGTGTGCTCGACCTGCCGCTGCAAGGTCATCGATGGCGAGGTCGACCACGACACCAACTTCGCGCTCGAGGACTACGAGGTCGCGCGCGGCTTCCGCCTGTCGTGCCAGAGCTATCCCGTCACGGACAAGCTGGTCATCGACTTCGATCAGGAAACCTGACGAACAGGACTGCAGCACTCCCGGCAACGGCCCGCAGAGGCCGCTCCGGCACGATCCCAATACCCTACAGAGAGAATCGAAATGACCCACCCGATGTTTGATCGCCATCAGGCGATGCTCGATCGCGCCGTCCAGGCGGTCACCGAGCGCGGCTACTGGAGCCCGTTCTCCGAAATGCCGAGCCCGAAAGTGTATGGTGAAACTGCGATGGCCGACGGCCGCACCGCGTTCGACGCCTATTGCGGCACCGACTTCGAGCTCGACCAGCCCGGTTGCACCGGCACCGCGGGCGCCGAGCGCTCGCCCTACGGGGTGCCGATGAACATCCGTTATCCGCGCTGCAGCGGCGAAGCGCTGATCGAAGCCTCGCAGGCATCGCGTGCGTCGCTGCAGGCCCTCGGCGCGGAAGGCCGCGTCGGTGCGCTGC
This sequence comes from Azoarcus sp. PA01, assembly GCA_001274695.2. NCBI lineage: Bacteria > Pseudomonadati > Pseudomonadota > Betaproteobacteria > Rhodocyclales > Zoogloeaceae > Azoarcus > Azoarcus sp. PA01. The sequence continues at coordinate 78,365 of LARU01000001.1, forward strand.
TCGAAGCGCTCGTGCGCCTGAACCGGCGCAGCTTCGAGATCGCCCACGCGGTGATGTTCACGACCGGCCAGGGCTGGATGATGGCCTTCCAGGCGGGCGCCGCGCATGCGCAGGACCGCGCGCTGGAAGCCGTCGCCTATGCGTGGCGCGAGATGTCGGCGATTCCCGCGGAAGCCGTCTGGGAAAAGCCGCAGGGCAAGAACCCGGCGCTGGTGATGAAGAAGCGCTACGAGATCGTCGGCCGCGGCGTCGCACTCGTCATCGGCTGCGGCACGTTCCCGACGTGGAACACCTATCCGGGCCTTTTCGCCGCGCTCGCGACCGGCAACCCGGTGATCGTCAAGCCGCACCGCAACGCGATCCTGCCCGCGGCGATCACCGTGCGCGTGCTGCGGGAAGTGCTCGCCGAGGCCGGCGCGGATCCCAACGCGGTGCTGCTCGCCGTCGATGACTCGCGCGAACTGACGCGCTTCCTCGCGACGCACAAGGCAGTGAAGTCGATCGACTTCACCGGCAGCAACAGCTTCGGCAACTGGCTGATCGAGAACTGCCGCCAGGCGCAGGTGTATGCCGAGCTCGCCGGCGTCAACAACGTCGTCATCGAATCGACCGACGACTACAAGGGCATGCTGCGCAACCTCGCCTTCACGCTGTCGCTGTATTCGGGCCAGATGTGCACGACGACGCAGGCGATCCTCGTGCCGGCCGGCGGTATCGACACCGACCAGGGCCACAAGAGCTTCGACGACGTCGCGGCGGACCTCGGCCGGTCGATCGACAAGCTGCTCGCTGATCCGGCCGTCGCTGCGGCGGTGCTCGGCTGCATCCAGTCGTTCGACACGCTCGGCCGCCTCGACGAGGCGGCGAGCTGGGGCGAAGTGGTGCTCGCGTCGAAGCCGGTCGCGCACCCCGAATTCCCCGAAGCGACGGTCCGCACGCCCGTGCTGCTGAAGTGCGACGCGGCCGACGAGGCCGCCTACATGGAAGAGCGCTTCGGCCCGATCGCCTTCGTCGTGCGCACCGCCGACGCCGCGGCGGCGCTTGCGCTGTCGGAGCGCATCACGACCGAACATGGCGCGCTGACCGTGGGCGCATACAGCAGCAAGCCGGAATTCGTGCAGCAGGTCGTCGCGGCGACGCAGCGCGCGGGCGTCGCGCTGTCGCTGAATCTGACGGGCGCGGTCTATGTGAACCAGTCGGCGGCGTACTCGGACTACCACGGCACCGGCGCCAATCCGTCGGCCAACGCGAGCTATTCGGACAGCGCCTTCGTCGCGAACCGCTTCCGCGTCATCCAGCATCGCTTCCCCGCGTAAGCGACAACAAAACCACGACATACCCAGCAGACAGGACGGCGAAGCGGACCCGGACAGGAAGATCCGCCGCCGTTCCAACCCCACAGAGAGAGGAGTACTGGAATGAACGCACGCATGGAACATGGCATCGGGTTCGACCCGATCGAGACGGCCAGCCGCGACGAACTGCGCGCGCTGCAGCTCGAGCGCCTGAAGAAGACGGTGCAGCACGCCTACGACAACGTTCCGCACTACCGCCGCAGCTTCGAGGCGGCTGGCGTCCATCCGTCGGATCTGAAGACGCTGGAAGACCTGTCCAGATTCCCCTTCACGGTGAAGCAGGACTTCCGCGACAACTACCCGTTCGGTCTCTTCGCGGTGCCGCGTGAAGAAGTCGTCCGCGTGCATGCTTCGAGCGGCACGACCGGCAAGCCGACCGTCGTCGGCTACACGCAGAACGACATCGACAACTGGGCGAACCTCGTCGCGCGTTCGATTTACGCCGCGGGCGGGCGCAAAGGCGACGTCGTGCATATCTCGTACGGCTACGGCCTCTTCACCGGCGGCATGGGCGCGCACTACGGCGCCGAGCGGCTCGGCTGCACGGTGGTGCCGATGTCCGGCGGCCAGACCGAGCGCCAGGTCCAGCTGATCCAGGACTTCAAGCCGAAGATCATCATGGTGACCCCGTCCTACATGCTCAACATCCTCGAGCAGTTCGTGCGCCAGGGGCTCGACCCGGCCGAGTCGTCGCTGAAGATCGGCATCTTCGGTGCCGAACCCTGGACCGAGGCGATGCGCCACGAGATCGAGGCGCGCGCCGGCATCGACGCGGTCGACATCTACGGCCTGTCCGAAGTGATGGGCCCGGGTGTCGCGAGCGAGTGCATCGAGAGCAAGGACGGCCCGGTGATCTGGGAAGACCACTTCTATCCCGAAGTCATCGACCCCGAGACCGGCGAAGTGCTGCCGGACGGCGAGGAAGGCGAGCTCGTCTTCACGTCGCTGTCGAAGGAAGCGCTGCCCGTGATCCGCTACCGCACGCGCGACCTTACGCGGCTCCTGCCGCCGACTTCGCGCTCCATGCGCCGCATCGGCAAGATCACCGGCCGCTCGGACGACATGCTGATCATTCGCGGCGTGAACGTGTTCCCGAGCCAGATCGAGGAGCTGATCCTCAAGCAGAAGGAGCTCTCGCCGCACTACCAGATCGAGCTCACGCGCGACGGCCACATGGACAAGATGGAAGTCGTCGTCGAGCTCTCGACCGAAGCGGCCGACCTCGGCCCGCTGCGCCAGCAGGAGATCGCGAAAGTGCTGCAGCACAACATCAAGTCCTACATCGGCATCAGCACGAAGACGACGATGGCGCAGCCCGGCTCGCTCTTCCGCTCGGTCGGCAAGGCCAAGCGCCTGATCGACAAGCGCAACGTCGCGGCCTGAGGAGGGGAGACGATGAACAACGCCTATATCTGCGACGCGATCCGCACCCCGTTCGGCCGCTACGGCGGCACGCTGTCGGCGGTGCGCGCCGACGACCTCGCGGCGTTGCCGATCCGCGCGCTCGTCGAGCGCAACCCTGGGGTCGACTGGGCCGCGGTCGATGACGTGATCTACGGCTGCGCGAACCAGGCCGGCGAAGACAACCGCAACGTCGCGCGCATGGCGGCGCTGCTCGCGGGGCTGCCGCAGGACGTCCCCGGCACGACGCTGAACCGCCTGTGCGGTTCCAGCCTCGATGCGGTCGGCATGGCCGCGCGGGCGATCAAGGCCGGCGAAGCGGACCTGATGATCGCCGGCGGCGTCGAGAGCATGAGCCGCGCCCCGTTCGTGATGGGCAAGGCCGACACGGCGTTTTCGCGCAGCGCGAAGATCGAGGACACCACGATCGGCTGGCGCTTCGTGAATCCCGTGATGAAGGCGAAGTACGGCATCGACTCGATGCCCGAGACCGCGGAGAACGTCGCGCAGGAATTCGGCATCAGCCGCGCCGACCAGGATGCGCTCGCGCTGCGCTCGCAGCAGCGCTGGGCGGCCGCCAACGAGGCGGGCTTCTTCGCGAGCGAGATCGTGCCGGTGGCGATCCCGCAGAAGAAGGGCGAGCCGAAGCTCTTCACGACGGACGAGCATCCGCGCACCGATACGACGCTGGAGACGCTCGCGAAGCTGAAGGGCGTCGTGCGCCCGGACGGCACGGTCACGGCCGGTAACGCCTCGGGCGTGAATGACGGCGCGTGCGCGGTGCTGCTCGCGTCCGAAGCCGCCGTCGATCGCTACCGCCTCAAGCCGCGCGCGCGCGTCGTCGCGATGGCGGCGGCAGGCCTCGCGCCGCGCATCATGGGTTTCGGCCCGTCGCCCGCGTCGAAGAAGGTGCTCGCGAAAGCGGGTCTGACGCTCGCCGACATGGACGTCATCGAGCTCAACGAGGCGTTCGCCGCGCAGGCGCTCGCGGTCACCCGCGATCTCGGCCTGCCGGACGATGCCGCGCACGTGAACCCGAACGGCGGCGCGATCGCGATGGGGCATCCGCTCGGCGCTTCGGGCGCCCGACTGGTGACGACGGCGCTCAACCAGCTCGAACGCACCGGCGGCCGCTACGCGCTGTGCACGATGTGCATCGGCGTGGGGCAGGGCATCGCACTCATCATCGAACGGGTCTGACGCCCGGCGACATAAGAAAGATACCGAAGGAGACTCCCCAATGAAGAAGCGCACTTTCATCCAGTTCACCCTCGCCGCGGCGGCCTGCGCCGCCCTCGGCACCGCCGTCGCCGCCGACCCGATCCGCATCGGCGCGGTGCTGTCGGTCACCGGCCCGGCCGCCTACCTCGGCGATCCCGAGCTGAAGACGCTGCAGATGTACGTCGAGGCGCTGAACAAGAACGGTGGCGTGCTCGGTCGTCCGCTCGAACTCGTGCATTACGACGACGGCAGCGAGTCGGGCAAGGCCAACGGCTTCACCAAGCGCCTGATCGAGAACGACAAGGTCGACCTGATCATCGGCGGCACGACCAGTGGTGCGACGATGGCGATGGCGCCGCTGGTCGAACGCGCGCAGGTCCCGTTCATCTCGCTCGCCGGCGCGGTCGTCATCGTCGAGCCGGCGAAGAAGTGGGTGTTCAAGACCCCGCACACCGACCGCATGGCCGCCGAGCGCGTCTTCGACGACATGAAGAAGGCGGGCCTAACGAAGGTTGCGTTGCTGTCCGAGAACAGTGGCTTCGGCCAGTCCGGGCGCAAGGAAGCGCAGGCCGTCGCCGGGAAGTACGGCATCACGCTCGTCGCGGACGAGACCTACGGTCCCAAGGACACGGACATGACGGCCCAGCTCACCAAGATCAAGGGTGTGCCGGGGGTGCAGGCCGTCTTCGTGTTCGGCCTCGGCCAGGGGCCCGCGGTCGTGACGAAGAACTTCGCGCAGCTGGGCATCAAGCTGCCGCTGTATCAGTCGCACGGGGTGGCCTCGGACGAGTACATCCGGCTCGCCGGTGCCGCGGCCGAAGGTGTGCGCCTGCCGTCGCCCGCATTGCCGGTCGCTGCGAAGCTGCCCGCGACCGATCCGCAGAAGAAGGTGGTCAGCGATTACGCCAAGCTATTTGCCGAGCGCTGGAAGGCGGAACCCTCGACCTTCGGCGGCTATGCCTACGACGGCCTGATGCTCGCGACCGACGCGATGCGTCGTGCGGGCTCGACCGACAAGGGGAAGGTGCGTGACGCGCTCGAAGCGACGACGAATTTCGTCGCGACGAGCGGGGCTTTCAACATGTCCGCATCGGACCACATGGGACTGAGCCTCTCGGCTTTCCGCATGCTGGAAATACGCAACGGTGACTGGACGCTGCTGAACTAAGCCCAGCCCTCCTGTGCTCGACACGCTCGCCCGGGTTTCCCCGGGCAGCGTAGCTCCGTTCGTCCCGAAATCCGAAGGAGGCATTCCGTGCTGTCCGAACTTCTGCAGTTCCTCTTTTCCGGCCTCACCGTCGGCGCGATGTACGCGCTGGCCGCGGTCGGCTTTTCCCTGATCTACAGCGCCTCCGGCGTGATCAACTTCGCGCAGGGCGAGTTCATCATGCTTGGTGGCATGTCTGCGGCGCTGCTCGTGCAGGCGGGCGTCCCGCTGCCGCTGGCGATCTCGCTCGCGGTGCTCGTCGCGACGGTGGCCGGCCTCATCGTCGAGAAGCTCGCGATCGAGCCGGCCGGCAACTCCGAAGTCGTCACGCTCGTCATCATCACGATCGGCGCGTCGCTGACGCTGCGCGGCCTCGTGGAAGTGTTCCTCGGCAAGGGCAACCATGCGCTGCCGGCGTTCTCCGGCGAGGAGCCGATCGCGATCCTCGGTGCGACGCTGATGCCGCAGAGCCTGTGGGTCATGGGCGTGACGCTCGTCGTGGTCGTCGCTCTCGCGCTCTTCTTCGGCCGCACCGCGCTCGGCAAGGCCGTGCTCGCGACCTCGTGCAACAAGCTCGCGGCGCAGTTGGTCGGCGTCAACACCCGCTTCATCCTGCTGCTCGCGTTCGGCCTGTCGGCGGCGCTCGGTGCCGTGGGCGGCATCCTCGTCGCGCCGATGACCTACACCAGCTACGACGTGGGCATCATGATAGGCCTCAAGGGCTTCGTCGCGGCGGCGCTCGGCGGGCTCGGCAGCGGAATCGGCGCGATCGTCGGCGGCCTGTTGCTGGGCGTCGTCGAGGCGATGACCGCCGGCTACATCTCGTCCGCCTACAAGGACGCGATGCCTTTCGTGCTGATCCTTCTCATCCTCTTCTTCCTGCCGCAGGGCCTGTTCGGGAAGAAGACCACCGACCGGGTATGACGATGAAACCGACCACACGCGGATTCCTGTTCCTCGCGTTCGTGCTGGCGGTGCTGCCGCTGGCGCTGCCGAACGCCTACTACTACGACCTCGCGATCCGTATCGCGATCAACGCCAGCATCGCCGTTGGCCTCAACCTGCTGATAGGCTACACCGGCCAGATCAGCCTCGGCCACGCCGGCTTCTTCGGCATCGGCGCCTATGCGTCGGCGATCATGACGAGCCGCTACGGCTGGCCGTCGGCGGTCGCGCTGATCCTCGGGGCGGTGGCGACCGCAGTCCTCGCGTTCGCGGTCGCGCGTCCGATCCTGAAGCTCAAAGGGCATTACCTGGCGATGGCGACGCTCGGGCTCGGCATCATCCTGTCGATGGTGATCGTCAACGAGACCGACTTTACCGGCGGCCCGGACGGCATGCCGGTCGATGCGTTCACCGTGTTCGGCGTGCAGATCGTCGGCGAGCAGACCTGGTATGCAGTCGTCGCGGTGATGCTGCTGCTCGTCACGCGCGCCGCGCTGAACCTCATCGACGCGCCGGCGGGCCGTGCGCTGCAGGCGATCCATGGCTCCGAGATCGCGGCGCGTGTCGCGGGCGTCGATACCACTTCGTTCAAGGTGCGCGTCTTCGTCCTCTCGGCTGTCGTCGCGAGCGTGATGGGCAGCGTCACGGCCCACTACGTCGGCTTCCTGACGCCGGGCGTCGCCGGCTTCTTCCATTCGATCGAGCTCGTCACGATGGTCGTGCTCGGCGGCATGGCGTCGGTGTTCGGCTCGATCCTCGGCGCGGTCGTGCTGACGCTGCTGCCGCAGCTGCTGTCGGCGTTCGAGGGCTGGGAGACGGTGGTCTTCGGCCTGATCCTGATGCTGACGATGATCTTCCTGCCGCGCGGCATCGTCCCGACGCTGCGCCTGAAGTTCGCCGGGAGGGCCGCGTGATGCTCGAAGTGCGCAACCTCTCGAAGACTTTCGGCGGCGTGAAGGCGGTGCAGGACGTGTCCTTCACCGTGCGCGGCGGAACAATCCACGCCGTGATCGGCCCCAACGGCGCCGGCAAGACGACGCTTTTCAACCTCATCACGGGCATCTACACGCCGACCAGCGGGGAAATCCTGTTCGACGACGCACCTGCGGGGGGCGAGAGCCCCGACCGCCTCGCGCGCCGCGGCATGAGCCGGACCTTCCAGAACCTGCAGGTGTGCATGAACATGAGCGCGATCGAGAACGTCATGGTCGGCGCCCACCTGCGGCTGGGCTCCAGCCTGCTCGCCGGCCTGTTCCGGCTGCCCGGGCTGGCGAAGGCCGACGCCGAATGCCGCGACGAGGCCGCGCGCCTGATGGAGTTCGTCGGCGTCGGCCAGTATCGCGACACCCACGCCAGCCAGATGTCCTACGGCGCGCTGAAGCGCCTCGAGATCGCGCGCGCGCTCGCGGCGAAACCGAAGCTGCTGCTGCTCGACGAACCGGCCGCAGGCCTCAACCACACCGAGACCGCCGAGATCGAGGCGCTGATCCGCAAGGTCGCGGATTCTGGCGTCACGGTCGTCCTCGTCGAGCACGACATGAAGCTCGTCATGAACCTGTCCGACCACATCCTCGTGCTCGACTACGGCCGCAAGCTCGCCGAAGGCACGGCCGCCGAGATCCGCGACAACCCCGACGTCATCGCCGCCTATCTCGGCGCATCGGCCTGAAGGAGCCCTCCATGGAAGTTCTTGAATCACGGATGCTGGCGATCGACGTCATCCAGGCGGAGCACCGCGGGATGTGGCGCGTCGCGACGGCCCTCGACGCGCTGGGCGAAGCCATTGCCGCCGACCGCGACGCGCGGGCCGCCGCCGCGACGACGGTCGAGCTGCTGGAATACCTGGACGTGTACATCGACCGCATCCACCACCGCAAGGAAGACGAGTTCCTGTTCCCGGCCCTGCGGCGCAGGGATCCGGCTGCGGCGGAAGCCATCGCCCGGCTCGAAGCAGAGCACCGCGACGGCCCGGCCCACCGCGACCGCGTCCATGCACTGGCGGTGACGTTCCGCGAGGGCCGACGCGGCGACCAGCAGGTCTTCCTCGACGCCTTGCGCGAGTTCGCCGAGCACCTGCGCCAGCACATGCGCTTCGAGGAAACGACGGTCATTCCCTCCGCACGCCACGCGCTGACGCCCGAGGACTGGGAGCGCATCGACGAAGCCTTCGCGGCCGACGAAGATCCGCTGTTCGGCAGCCGCGCCCGTGGTGAGCTCGACATGCTCAAGGCCCGCATCATCGCGCTCGCGCCCGAGCCCGTCGGTCTCGGCGGCCGGCGCGAGACGCCGTCCTTCCTCGCCCCCGCCCAGCCGGTGCGCGAAACCGTCCTCGAGATCCGCGGCTTGACCTCGCACTACGGCCGCATCCAGGCGTTGCACGGCATCGACCTCGACGTGAAGCAAGGCCAGCTCGTCGCGCTGGTGGGTGCGAACGGCGCCGGCAAGACGACGCTGCTGCGCACGATCTCCGGCGTGCAGCCCGCTTCTAGCGGGGCGGTGCGCTTCCGGGCGAGGACATCACGCGTCTCGCCCCGGAAAAACGCGTGCGCGCCGGCATCTGCCAGGTGCCCGAAGGGCGGCAGGTGTTCGGCCCGATGAGCATCGAGGACAACCTGCGCCTGGGTGCCTACGTCCGCCATGATCGCGAGATCGAGCAGGACCTCGAGCGCATGTACGGCATCTTCCCGATCCTGAAGGAGAAGCGCGCGCTGCCCGCGGGGACGCTCTCCGGCGGGCAGCAGCAGATGCTCGCGATGGCGCGCGCGTTGATGGGACGGCCGAAGCTGCTGCTGCTCGACGAGCCTTCGATGGGCCTTCGCGCCCCTGCTCGTCGAGGAGATCTTCCGCGTCATCCGGCGCCTCAAGGCCGAAGGCATCACGATCTTCCTCGTCGAGCAGAACGCGCACGCCGCATTGGCGATCGCCGACATCGGCTACGTCGTCGAGACCGGCCACACGATTCTCAGCGGCCGGGCCCCGAGCTGCTGCACGACGAACAGGTGAAGAAGGCTTATCTGGGCATGTGATGCCCGTCACGAATAAATTGGGAGAAATACCGTGTCCGACCTCCACGATTCAAAGGACAAGCTTGGTGAACCGCTGGTACTCGCCGAGCGCCGGGGCCGCGTCGGCTTGCTCACGCTGAACCGCCCCGACCACCTAAACGCGCTGAGCGATGCCCTCATCGACCTGCTCGGCGACGAGCTCGAGGCGATGGACGCCGACGAGTCGATCGGCGCGATCGTCATCGTCGGTGCGGGCAAGGCCTTCGCGGCCGGGGCCGACATCGACGCGATGGCGGACTGGAGCTACATGGACGTCTACAAGACGAACTACGTGTCGCGGAACTGGGACCGGCTCGCTCGCGTCCGCAAACCGGTCATCGCGGCGGTTCGCGGCTTCGCGCTCGGGGGCGGATGCGAGCTGGCGATGACCTGCGACATGATCATCGCCGCTGAAGACGCTCGATTCGGCCAGCCCGAAATCCGCCTCGGCGTGCTGCCGGGCGCGGGCGGCACGCAACGGCTGCCGCGCGCGGTCGGCAAGGCGAAGGCGATGGACATGTGCCTGACCGCCCGGATGATGGATGCGCAGGAAGCCGAGCGTGTCGGACTCGTGTCGCGCATCGTCCCCGCCGAGCGCCTGCTCGACGAAGCGCTCGAAGCCGCCGCGCGGATCGCTGCCTTTTCCCTCCCGGTCGCGATGATGATCAAAGAGTCGGTGAACCGCGCCTTCGAATCGGGCCTGTCGGAAGGCCTGCTATTCGAGCGACGGAGTTTCCACGCGACCTTCGGGCTGCAGGACCAAAAGGAAGGCATGGCGGCCTTCGTCGCCAAACGCAGCGCGATCTACACCCATCGCTGAGCCGAATGCCACTGTTCGTGCGCCTCGTCGACGGTGTCGCCCTCGACGCGGCGCGGGAAGCGAAGACTGCGTCCCGCCTGCGGACCGACTGCAGCCCGCACCAGTGCCGGACGCGATCCACAGCGTCCACGCCGTTCCGTACACATTGACCGGCAAGAAGATGGAGATTCCGGTCCGGAAGATCGTGATGGGCGTGCCTCCGAAAAGGCGGCCAGTTGCGATGCGATGATGAACCCGGCTTCGCTCGACTGGTACATCGGGTTTGCGGGAGAACGCGCCCGCGCGGCAGACCTTGCGGGAAACGAACGCACCGTCTGATCGAGCTTCTTGCTTCCGCCGAGCTACGCCAATCGGCGTAACTTCTGGCGTAGGTTTAGGGTTTCAGGACTTACGAGCCATCAACGGGACGGAAACACCCTGCCAAGAGGAGTACCAGCGGATGAAGAAGAACCTCGAATGACGATCCAGGAGCAGTTGTTTCCCGCCACGGGCATGCCGGACAGGGACTGGTGGCATGCCCTGTGGCCCGACCCTGATGGTGTCGTCAAGGCCGTGCGCATCGAGCAAGGGATGACGGTCGTCGATCTGGGCTGCGGCGACGGTTATTTTACGGCTGCCATCGCCCGGCAGGTGGGTTCGGGGCACGTCATCGGTTTCGACCTCGATCCGGTCATGCTGAAGCAGGCGCAAGCGGCGTGCGAGGGGATGGCGAATTGCGACTGGCTGCTGGGGGACGCCATGGCGCTGAGCTGTCTGCTGGATGCGCCCGCAGACTATGTGCTGATCGCCAACACCTTCCACGGCGCGCCGGACAAGACGGCACTGGCCCGCGAAGTCGCTGCGGCCTTGAAGCCCAACGGCCGCTTCGTCATCGTCAATTGGCATTCCCTGCCGCGCGAACAAACGACCGTCCTCGGCCAGCCGCGAGGCCCCAAGACAGAAATGCGCATGTCGCCGGAACAAACCCGCACGGTGGTCGAGCCGGCCGGCTTCAAGCTGGAAACGCTGGTCGAGCTGCCGCCCTACCACTACGGGGCAGTTTTCATCCGCACCCACCGGGAAAGGTGAGCAGTGAGTCCCATTGTCCTGGAGTCCGTGTTGACGTGCCCACACTGTGGATTCGCCCGGCAGGAAACCATGCCGACCGACGCCTGCCAGTTCTTCTACGAGTGCCGAAACTGCAAGGCGCTGCTGCGCCCCAACCCCGGCGACTGTTGCGTGTTCTGTTCCTTCGGCTCGGTGAAATGCCCGCCGATTCAGGCGCAGCTGGCCTGAAAAGGCTGGACGACAGCTTGCAAATCGATCTGGACATTGGTGGTGGAATTTCAGCGCTTCTTGGCTTGGCCGGCTGCTCCCGCTCACACGGGGCCATTAAGAATCTATCCGTAAATTATATTGACGCTGAGCGGCACCTTGCGAAAGGCGATGATGGCAGCGGCCAGATGATTGAGGGCGAGGAAGCTGCGTTCGAGTTTCTCGTAGCGCACGAGCAGTTTGCGAAAGCGGTTGAACCAGCTGTGGCAGACCTCGACCACCCAGCGCCTGGCCTTCTTTTTCGGATTGCGACGTTTCATGGCGGCTTCCTTGCGGCGATTGACCACATGAGGGATATAGCCGTGCGCCTCGATGGTTTGACGGTTCCCCGCACTGCGATATCCAGCATCGGCACACAGGTGCTTGTGTCGCCGCCGCGGCGGGTTCTTGCGCTTGATCATGATGGCGCTGAGCACCTCTACGAGCCGCTTGCCATCATTGACGTTGGCCCCGGTCACGATGAGCGACAACGGGACGCCACGGCCGTCGACGAGCAGATGACGTTTGCTCCCCTTTTTTCCCCCGATCCGTCGGGTTGGGCCCCACGGCTTCTTGTGCCAGAGGCGCTTTCATCATCGCCCCATCCACGCTTTGCCAGCGCCAGGCAATGCCTTCCATCTCGTCGTACTCGGCCAGCCCAGCCTGCCACAGCGCTTCGAACAGCCCCGCCTTCTCCCATTGGAGAAAGCGCTTGTGCACCGCGCTGGCGCTGCCGAATCGCTCCTTGGGCAAGGCCTTCCATTGGCAGCCCGTGCGCAGCACATACACAATGGCTTCGAACACCAGTCGTGGCGGCTTGGGCGGGCGCCCAGCCCCCGGTTTGCGCACGTACCGCTTGCCCGGAGAGGGCGCGCGTTGCGGAATCAGTGGCTCCACACGCTCCCAGAACGCATCGGTCACCTCCCACGATTGAACTCGCCCGGTCATACCCTCTCCCCAACAACGCGGCAACTGCGGCTTCAGGGAGAGTATATCTATTTACGGATAAGTTCTAAGGAGACGCTGATTTATTCGGACACCGTGGACCCGTGCTGCCGATGCGTTTGAGATAATTCTTTCAGCCCACGCCCCCGAGACTGAGCATGCAATCGAGCTTTTCCGACCTTGAGTACGCTGCGAAGAAGAAGCTGACGCGGCGCGATCGGTTCCTGGCCGAGATCGAGGCGGTAACGCCTTGGTCGGCGTTGGTGGCCGAACTCGAACCGCACTATCCGAAGGGAGAAGGCCGCGGTCGTCCGCCGATCGGGCTCGAGCGAATGCTGCGGATGTACGTGGCGCAGCAGTGCTTCGGGCTGTCGGACGAAGGGATCGAGGACGCTGTCTACGACAGCCAGTCGATCCGCCGTTTCATCGGCATCGATCTGGCGCGCGAGTCCGCTCCGGATGCGACGACGCTGCTCAAGTTCCGGCGCCTGCTCGAGACGCACGGGTTGACGCGCAAGATCTTCGAGACGATCAACGCCCACCTTGCACAGAAAGGCTTGATGATGCGTGAAGGCACCATCGTCGATGCCACGCTGATCGCCGCGCCGCCCTCGACGAAGAATCGCGAGCAAGCCCGCGACCCGGAGATGCATCAAGCCAAGAAAGGCAAGCAGTGGCACTTCGGCATGAAGGCGCACATCGGTGTCGATGCCGATTCCGGTCTGGTCCATACCCTGGTCGGCACCGCGGCCAACGTCGCGGATGTCACCCAGGCGCATGCGCTGCTGCACGGCGACGAGACCGATGTGCTCGGCGACGCGGGCTATCAGGGCGTGCACAAGCGCGATGAGAACAAGGGCCTCTCGATCGACTGGCACGTGGCGATGCGCCCGGGCAAGCGCAAGGCGCTGGGCACGAGCCGTCTCGACCGGCTGCTCGAGCAGTATGAACATGCCAAGGCGCGCATCCGGGCAAAGGTCGAGCATCCTTTCCATGTCGTGAAGAACCTGTTTCGTCACCGCAAGACGCGTTACCGCGGGTTGGCGAAGAACACCGCGCAGTTGTTCTCGCTCTTCGGGCTCGCCAATCTGGTCCTGGCGCGTCGGCGATTGCTCGTGCCCGACGCCCGCAGTGCGTCCTGAATGATGAAAATCGAAGAACGCACATTGAACCCGCCCCGGAAAGCTCTCCGCGCGAGCAATTCCGCGAACGATCCGATCAAATTCTCGGAGCAAACGTTGCCACGGCCGATCATCGACGACGGGTTCGTCATTTGTTCAGCGTCTCCCTAGGTACACCGCGGCAGAAGATCGCGCCCAGTCGACTCGAACAGCCGGCCGAAACTTGGGCTCGCCCCGCTATGGCCGACCAAACGCGCGGCCGCCCAAGCACCGGCCATGGCACTGGAAATAACCGGGATGCCGAGCTCGCACTCAAGAGGAACCGTGACCCCCAGGGTCTGGAGCCCACCACAGGACAGCAGCAGGGCGTCGACCGGTTGAGCCGTTCCCGCCCGCACCCCGATCTCCATTAACCGCCCGGCGCCAACGCTGGGCACGTCCTCGACACGCTCGATATCGAGCGAGTCCAGCACCGCCACCTCGAAACCAGCAAAGCGCAGGAAGTCGGCAAGCCTTTGGTTGACCGCCTCCACATAGGCGGTGGCAACGGCGATGCGGCTGGCGCCGACCGCGCGCAGCGCCTCGACAATCGCGTTGCTCATGGTGGTTGCCGGACGCCCCCCAGCGGCTTCCATGATGTGCACCAACTCGTCATTGAAGGTCGGTCCCCTATAGAAACTGAGCGAGGTGCCCATCATGATTACGGCGTCGGCGCCATCCGCCACCAGGCGGCGGGCAAGTTCGCCGGTCCTGTCGATAACGGCCTCATATCCCTCCGGCGTCATCTTCTCAAGCCCGAGGCCGGCCGAGAGAAAGCGCACCTCCCGGCCATAAAGAACGGGCGGTTCAGGAGGTATGGCACCGCTTGCGGGCGGCACGATTAGTCCCACGGTGGGCAAATGCCTCATGACTGGTCCCCTATTTAGCCTTTTCCCCGACCACGCGCCGACGGACGCGCGGCAAATTCGCAGCGGCCGGCCCCAGAATGCGAAGCACATCATTCACTCATCGCGAATTCGCGGTGTCGGAGAAGACCGGTATGGGCGACGGCCGGTACGACCCGACACGGGTGTTCGACACAGCTCGTCAGCTGGCGGGCGAGGTGATTGCCTTAGATATGCGTGAAATCTCCTGGCAGCAGGGCACCCTCATCAACACAGTACTGTTCGCTGCGATGGTCGGTTCGGACTGCCTGCCATTTCCATGCGAGGCGTGCGACGGTGCAATCTAGCGATCGGGCAAGGGGGTCGAGACCAGTCTGCGTGGTTTCGACGCGGGCGCGCCCGCGCAGGCATGACAGCGACAGCGCGGGCCGATAGTCAGGCGCGCATTGCGGCCGACCTGGCTCCGGTGAGCGATTTGCCGCGGGCGGTAGGCGGCGTGGCTGCGGAAGGCTACGCGCAGGTGCGCGACTACCAGGATGGGGCATATGCGTCACGTTGCTTGCAGCGGCTGCGCTCAGACTGTCTCAAGGCAGGCGATGCAGATGAAGTCGGTACCGAAGTCGCGCGTCACCTTGCTGTGGATGACATACGAGGATGTCGTTCGTGTTGCTGAACTGAAAACTCGTCGTTCGCGGATCGATCAGATGCGTGCTGAAGTAGGTGCACGGCTGGTCGAGCCGGTATATGTCACGGAGTTTCTGAAGCCGCGCTGGAGGAAATTCGGGCGGTGCTGCCAGCAGGCCTTGGGCAGTGGATCGAGCCGATGTTGAAGAGCGCGCGACTTGTCAATGGCATGGGCTTGCGATTGCGATTGCGATTGCGATTGCGGACAGACACTGTGTCCGGTTTCGCACTCTTAGCCCTGCTGCGCTGCTTGAAACCCTTACGGCCGCCAAGCCTGCGCTTTGCCCAGGAGCAACAGGTAATGGAGCGCTGGCTGGCGGCTGTAGAGCGAGACGCAGAGCGTAGTCCATCGTTGGCGCTGGAACTCGCACGCTGCGGCCGATTGATCAAAGGCTATGGGACACTGCCGAGCGTGGCCATCGCAGCATGCGCTTGATCCTCGAACTGCTGGAGCAGAATGGGGGCGACCCCGAAAGGCTGTCCGAGCGGGTGACCGCTGCCCATGTCGCCGCACTCGCGGACTCGGAACGTCGCGACGTTGCCCTTGCGCTGGATAGGCCCGTACCACAACCGCGGGCGGTGCCGGTACGGATCGTCCGCGGTAATATGGCCGAGGGCTTCGTTCCCATGCAATCTGTTTTACGTCAAAATGTTTTATATAAACCTATAACTATTCACCAAAGTGAGGAGACAAGACATGAACAAGCACACTTTCGTCTACGGTTTCGCTATGACTCTCGGCTTGGCTGCCGCATTGCCGGCGGTCGCCGCGGACAAGCAGGTGGAGCTGCGTTTGGCACACTGGCTGCCGGCGCAGCATGCGCTCGTGAAAACCGGCTTTGCGCCTTGGGCAAAATCCGTGGAAGCCGCGTCGGGTGGCAGCATCAAGGTGATGTCCTTCCCCGCCCAGCAACTCGGCAAGGCGGCGGACCACTACGACATGGCGCGCGACGGCATCGCCGACATGAGCTGGGTCAGCCCCGGCTACCAGGCGGGCCGCTTCCCGATCTTCGCAGCAAGCGAACTACCCTTCCAGGCGAGCACGCCGGGTGCGGGGTCCGCTGCGCTCGACGCCTGGTATCGCAAATACGCGGCCAAGGAGATGGCCGACGTCAAGCTCTGTTTCGCCCACATGCACATTGGTACGCTGCATTCCAAGGCCCCGATCACCGACCCAAACCAGATCCGCGGCATGAAGATCCGTCCGGCCAACGGCACGGTGGCGCAGATGGTGACCCTGCTCGGCGGCAGCAACGTGCAGGTGTCGGCGCCGGAGTCGCGCGACGCGCTCGACAAAGGGGTGGCCGACGCCATCACCTTCCCGTGGAATTCGCTGATCACCTTCAACGTGCACAAGGCGGCCAAATTCCACACCGACATGCGGCTTGAATCGCCCCGGGTTTCGCGGAGGCCGTTTTGTGTGAGTCAGGCGGCGACCGCCTGCTCGCCAAGGCTGCGGTAATAGTTTGCCTCGGCTTCGGCTGGGGGAATGTACCCGATCGGCTCAAGTAACCGGTGATGGTTGAACCACGAGACCCATTCGAGGGTGGCCAGCTCGACCGCTTCGACGCTTTTCCAGGGCCCACGCCGGTGAATGACTTCTGCCTTGTAGAGCCCGTTGATGGTTTCGGCGAGCGCGTTGTCGTAGCTGTCGCCCCGGCTGCCGACCGACGGCTCGATGCCCGCTTCTGCCAGTCGCTCGCTGTATCGGATCGAGACGTACTGCGAGCCGCGATCGCTATGATGAATCAAAGCATTACGTTCGGGTTGGCGCGCCCACAGGGACTGTTCCAGCGCATCGAGGACGAACTCCGTGCGCATGGACCGGCTGACGCGCCAACCTACGATGTAGCGGGCGAAGACGTCGATGACGAAGGCGACGTACACGAAACCCTGCCAGGTCGAGACATAGGTGAAGTCGGAAACCCAGAGCTGGTTCGGGCGCTGCGCGGCGAACTGACGATTGACGCGATCGAGCGGACAAGGAGCAGCAGGATCCGGCCGGGTAGTCCGCATGACCTTGCCGCGCATGGCGCCGCGCAGCCCTTTGACACGCATCAACCGCTCAACCGTGCAGCGGGCGACCTCAAGGCCTTCGCGCCGCAACTGCCGCCATACCTTGCGCGCTCCATACACCTGCAGATTCGCCTGCCAGATCCGCTCGATGTGGTCCTCCAGCATCGCGTCGCGACGGGCCCGCGCACAGCGCAAAGCCGGATCGCGCCGGCGCGCCACGGCACGTCGATAAGCCGACGGGGCGACCTGCAGCACCTTGCAGATCGGCTCGACCCCGAAGTGCTCGCGGTGCGTGTCGATGAAACCGTTCATCACTTGTTGCGGCGGTCGAGCTCCGCCTGCGCGAAATACGCGCTGGCCAGGCGCAGGATCTCGTTGGCCTTCTTCAGCTCGCGGACCTCGCGCTCGAGTTCCCTGATGCGTTGCTGCTCGGCGTTCGTGAGCCCCTCGCGCTGGCCGGTGTCGCGCTCATGCTGGCGAACCCACCGGCGCAGTGTCTCCGCCGTGCAGCCAATCTTTGCCGCGATCGAGACGATCGCCGCCCACTGGGATTCGTACTGACCCTTGGCCTCACACACCATACGCACGGCGCGCTCGGTGACCTCGGGGGAGAACTTCGCTGTCTTTTTCATGGGCTCCATCTTCTCAAGAGTTGGAGCCTCCGCAAAACCCGGGGCGATTCAGCTTTACAACGCTTCCTTCGTGTGGGTGATGAACAAGGGCTGGTACGACCAGCTCTCGACCGCGCAGCGCCAGGTGATCGACGACCACTGCAACAACGAGTGGGCGGCCAAGGTCGGCACCGCCTGGGGCGACGAGGAGGATTCCGGCGCGGCCAAGCTTGCCGAGATGGGCGGGGGCCAGACCATCGTCAAGCTCACGCCGGACCAACTGGACAAATGGAAGAAGGCAGTGACGCCGGTGTACGACATGTGGGCCAAGGCGATGCCTGCTGGAAGCGCTGATCCGGTCGAAGTGCTCGACGAATATCGGCGGGAGTTGACCGCTCGCAACGCCGCATACTGAGCGGAGGACACCATGAAAACGCTGCTCGCGGCGACTGAAACGGTGGCCGCGGTCTTCCTGCTGCTGATCGCGCTACTCACCACCACCAACGTGCTCAGCCGGGAACTGCTGGGCGTGACGATCCCCGACTGGTTCGACGGTTCCCAGCTGTTGCTGGGCGTCGCGCTGTTCTGGGGGATGGCGATCGCCAGCTACCGCGGCGGGCACATCTGTGTCGATATCCTCTGGGAGCACCTGGGGCCCCCTAACCGACGCCGGCTGGACATTCTCGCCGCTGCGGTCTGCGCGGCGTTCCTGCTGCCGCTGGCATGGATGGTATGGGTCAAGGTCGGCGGCGTTGGTACGCAGTCGACCTCGGACCTGCGTCTTCCGCTGCTGGGCCCCTATGCGATCGCCGCCGCTGGCATAAGTTGCGGCGCCTTGCTGGCCTGTGCACGTCTTATCGAATTGCTGATGAATCACGTTCGAGGCGAGGAGGAACAGCATGGATCGTGATCTCGTCGCCCTCGGGGGCTTCGTTCTGATGTTCGTGCTGATGGTGCTGCGCATCCCCGTCGGCATTGCGATGGGCGTGGTCGGCGTACTCGGCTTTGGCGTCCTGTCTGGCGTGGGGCCGGCACTCAACCTGCTCGCCAACGTGCCGCTGTCCGTCGTGACGGACTACAACCTGTCGGTGATTCCGATGTTCATCCTGATGGGCGCATTTGCGTCAAGTTCGGGCATGAGCCAGGAACTGTTTCATTCTGGCCGAGGCTGTGTAAAAACGGTTCAACCTGCGCTGCCCGGCGTCCGCGTCGGCAGGACTCTTGGCAATTCAAGTCATTCGCTGGCGGCGAGGCGGCGTTATTGAGGACGTAATAGACCTGCTTCAGGCCCGCATCGCTGCCATCAGTGCCTCGTTTCCCATCAGATTCATTACTCGCTTCAGGTTGTACGCCAGAACGTGCAAACTCATCTCCGTTCGGACGCGTTCGAGGCCCTTGGTCAGAAAGTGGGTCGCGCCCATCCACGCCTTGAGGGTGCCGAAGGGGTGTTCGACCGTCCGACGTCGGATACGCATACTGTCCGGCGCTTTATCGAGCCGCGCCTGCATGACCTCCAGCTCTTCCTCATGCACCCAGCGGCTCACACGCCGATAGTCACTCGGGGTGCATTGGTGCTTGAGGGCACATCGCGGGCAGGATGAGCTCCAGTAGCGATTCATCGTCAGCCTCGCCTCGACTCGCGCAAAGCGCCAGATCAGGCGCTCGCCGGCTGGACAGACGTACTCGTCGTTGTCACGGTCGTACACGAAGTCTGCCCGGTCGAACCGCCCCTCGGCTTTCGCGTTGGAAGTCGTGCTTTTCGGAACGAGCGGCACGACGCCGGCTTTGTGGCAGGCGAGGATTTCCTCGCTCTTGAAATAGCCCCGATCGGCGATTGCCGTGAGGTACTCCACTCGCATCGCCTTGCGGGCCTGCTTGCCCATCTTGCTCAGTTGATCTCGGTCCAGCCCGTCGTTGGTTACCTCGTGGGCGACGATCAGGTGGTTCTTGGTCTCGACGGCCGTCTGCACGTTGTAGCCGACGATGCCCGTGCCCCGCGTCTTCATCGAGCGGGCGTCGGGATCCGTGAGGGAAACCTGCTTGTCGGGCGCGTTCTCGAGCTGCACGCCGATCGCTTCGAGTTCCTTCATTCGCGCCTTCAGCGTCGTAATCTTGTCCTGCAGTCGCTCCTTCTTCGCCTGGGCCACAGCCGGCTCTTGCCGGTCAGCGCTGTCCATCTCGACCAGGTAGCGCTCGATGCTCGATTCGATCTCTTCCATGCGCCGTTGCAGCTTGGCGCTGGTGAAGTTGCGATCGCGGTTATTGACTGCCTTGAATTTGCTGCCGTCGATCGCGACCACCGCTTCGGCGAACAGTCCCAGTTCGCGGCACAGCACGACGAACTGGCGACAGACGCCACGGATGCCCTTCGGATTGTCCTTGCGGAAGTTGGCGATGGTCTTGAAGTCGGGCGTCAGGCGTCCGATGAGCCACATCAACTCCAGGTTGCGCTGAGCTTCGCGCTCCAGGCGCCGACTCGACTGGATCCGGTTCAGGTAGCCGTAGATGTAGAGTTTGAGGAGCGCGGCCGGATGGTAGGCGGGGCGTCCGGTGGCCGCTGGATCGACGCCAGCGAAGCCCAGCTTGCGCAGATCAAGCTCATCGACGAAGACGTCGATCACCCGTACCGGATTTGTCTCGGCGACAAAGTCATCCAGACTCTCGGGTAGTAATGCGCTCTGTGTCCGGCACTGTCCTTCGATGAATCGTTTCATGGCACCCGATCACCCTGACAACAATGCCAATATCATGCCATAAGAGGCGTTTTTACACAGCCTCGGCCGAATGTGGTTCGGACACCGCCGCGGCGGCTTGGCGTACGCGTCCATTGCCGCTTGCGGCGGGTTCGCGGCGATCAACGGCTCGTCGGTGGCGACCGCCGCGACGATGACTCAGGTTGCTTTGCCGGAGATGCGCAAGGCGGGTTATGCACCAAGCTTCGCTGCAGGACTCATCGCTGCCGGGGGCACATTGGGCATCATGATTCCGCCTTCGGTCATCTTCGTACTGTATGGGATCATGACCGACACCGACATTACGCAGCTCTTCGCGGCCGGGGTCGTGCCAGGTTTGCTGGGCGTCCTCTTCTACTTCCTTCTGGTGCAGTACCTCGGGTGGCGCAGTCCGGCCAGCATGCCGGTCGGTAAGCGTCATGGCTGGGGCGAGCGCGTGCGTACTTCAGTCGGCCTGTGGCCCGTGATTCTGCTCTTCGTGTTGGTGCTCGGCGGCGTCTACGCTGGCTACTTCACGGTGCAGGAAGGGGCGGGCGTGGGCGCGATGGGCACGTTGGCAATCGGGCTGGCGCGGCGGCGCCTCGGCTGGAGGACGATTCGGCAGTCCCTGATTGATTCGCTACGCATCTCGTCGTCGATCATGTTCATCGTCGTCGGCGCCTTCCTCTTCGGCTATTTCCTCACCATTACGCAGTTCACCCAGAATGCGGTCGAGTTCCTGGTCAATCTGCCGATTGGTGCCTACGGGGTACTGGCGGTGGTGCTGGTCGGCTACTTCCTGCTCGGCGCGGTGATGGACGAACTGGCGATGGTCCTGCTGACGGTCCCCATCGTGTTTCCGGCGATGATCGAGCTGGGCTTCGATCCGGTGTGGTTCGGCGTGATCACGGTGATGGCGGTGACCTTCGGGATGATCATGCCACCGGTCGGAATCAACGTCTTCGTCATCAATTCAATTGCACGCGACATTCCGCTGGGCAAGGTCTATTCCGGTGTAATGCCGTTCGTGGCGGTTGATGTGGCCAGGCTGGCCATCCTGTGTGCGTTCCCGGTGCTGTCGCTGTGGCTGCCGCATTTGATTGCATGATGAGCACCGCCGGATCCGTCCGGCGGATCATCCATCGATTCGGGAAAGCAGATGAAGCTGAATGTTGAAAATCACCGTCGCGCAGCTCGGCGGGCGCTGCCCCGTTTCGCCTTTGATTACGTGGATGGCGCGGCTGAGCGCAACGACTGCCTGCGCCGCAATGCCGACGATCTGTCCCGTCTTGCGCTGCTGCCACGAGTTCTGCGCGACACGGCAACACTCGATACGCGCATCGAAGTCTTCGGCGAGATCTGGCGCCGGCCTTTCGGCATCGCGCCGATGGGGTTTAACGGGCTCACCCGCCCGGGCGGCGACTGCATGCTCGCGCGTGCGGCGGCTGATGCGGGCGTTCCTTTCGTGCTCTCGACCGCATCGAATGAGCGATTGGAGAAGGTTGCCGAGCCGCAGCGCGCGTTGAACTGGATGCAGCTCTATGTCATGCGCGAACGCAGCATCGCCGAGCAGATGGTACGCAGGGCTAAGGCGAGCGGTTATGGCGCCCTGGTGCTCACGGTTGATGTGCCGGTCAGCGGGTACCGCGAGCGCGACGTGCGCAACGGTTTCCAGCTGCCGTTCCGACCGACTCCGGCCACGCTCGCGGACTTGGCCATGCACCCGCGGTGGTTGTGGCGCTTCTTGCGCAGCGGCATGCCGGCTTTCGTCAATCTCGCCGAGCGCGAAGGCGAAGATTCGCTGGCGCTGCAGGCGGCGCTCCTGAGCCGCGAGATGGACCGCAGCCTGTCGTGGGACTGTCTCGGCTGGCTGCGCCGGCTGTGGGACGGCCCGCTGGTGCTGAAGGGCATCTTGCATCCCGAGGATGCGCGTGAAGCGGTCGCACGCGGCATCGACGGACTGATCGTCTCCAACCATGGCGGCCGACAGCTCGACGGAGCAGCATCGACAATTGGCGCCGTGACACGGGTGCTCGATGCGGTGGAAGGACGCATTCCGGTTTTCGTCGACAGCGGTTTTCGCAGCGGCCTCGATGTCGCGAAGGCCCTCGCGATGGGGGCACGAGCCGTCTTTCTCGGACGCCCATTGTTGTATGGATTGGCCAATGATGGCGAAGCGGGCGCAAGCACCATACTGGGACTGATCGGCACGGAGCTTGAGCGGGCGATGATTCTGTCGGGTGCAAGCCGAGTTGAGGGGCTGGATCGGGGGTGCCTGGTTCGGGTTGATGACTATTGGTGTAACGCGGGATTGTCGCGTCCGAACCGTGCAAAGGAGAAATGATGGTGGAACTTGCGTCACTTCAAGGAGCGGCCTGAGTGGAGCGAGTCGTCGCGCGCACTGTGAATGTGCCGTTGGAATACCCCGTGCGCACGAGCGTCGGCGGCGTTGCCACTTCGCCCCTGTACTGATCGATCTGCACTTGGACAACGGGATCGTCGGACATGCATATGTCTTCACCTACACCCCCCTCGCACTCGAAAGCACGCAGAATCTGGTGCAGTCGCTCGGCGACGAACTCGTCGGTCAGACACTCGCCCCTGTGGAGTTCGAGACCCTATTCGCGCGCCGCCTGCGGCTACTCGGCCGCACTGGCCTCGTCACGATCGCCTGCGCCGGCTTGGACATGGCAACCTGGGACGCGCTCGCCAAGTTGCATGACTTGCCGTTGGCCGCATTGCTCGACGGACGTGTGAAGCCGGTCCCTGCCTACGACAGTCATAACATGGATGGCGAGGAAATTGGTCTTCTGCGTGCCGGTCGTGCCATGGAGGCGGGATTGCGGGCGATCAAGATGAAGATCGGCTACCGCGACCTTGCCGAGGATTGCCACATCGTGGAGCTGATCCAGCGCCAGATCGGCGACGACATCGCGTTGATGGTGGATTGCAACCAGTCGCTGTCCGTGCCCGAAGTGATGCACCGCATCCGTACGTTGCAGCCTTATGGGCTCGCCTGGGTGGAAGAGCCAACACTGCAGGAGGACTACGCTGGCCACGCACGGATTCGCGCTACAGGGGGCATGCCCATACAAATGGGCGAGAACTGGTGCGGAGTGGGAGAAATGCAGTGGGCGCTCGATGCCAATGCGTGTGACCTAGTCATGCCGGACGTGATGAAGATCGGCGAAATGGCTGGTCGGCTGAAGGCGGCGACGCTGGCTGAACTGCGAGGCCTACCGATGTCGAGCCACATCTTCCAGGAGATCAGTGCGCACCTGCTGGCGGTGACGCCAACAGCACACTGGCTGGAGCGGATGGGCCTTGCCGACCGCATCCTGCGGGACCCTTGCAATTCGAGAATGAGTCCGCCGTTGTGTCCGACGCCCCTGGTACCGGAGTGTCTTGGAAGGAGTCGGAGGTGGCGCGTGACCTCGCGTAACGAAGTGTGCCTACGGGCCGCGTGTTCCGGATTCTGTTGCGCACGCCTGCGGGTCGTTTTTGGGCGCCCTGTAGCCGCCAACCAAGGGACGTCGATTCTTTGTTTGTGTGAGCGTCGCGGTTCACCCGCGGCTCGGCGCCCCTCAGCCGTGTTCGGTAATTATGCCGCCAGGCCGTCGCGCGCGTGCCTTAGAGCGCGTACGGTCAGGGATGGCCGCGCTTTGTCGCGCCGATCGGCAGCCGCTATTTGATGATCCGCGGGGATATGAGTGGCTCGACCCGATTCGTCTGCTAGGCGGTGACGATCTCAGTGAGAACGAGCTGGCGGTGGTGGACAAACCGGCGCAGCGTGAGGATCTCGCCAAGCATATACAACCATCCGCGAGTCGATCCATACGGCCAGCTCGGGCCCGCTATGCGGCATACTGTCATCGCGGATAAAGTCGGTATAGGTATAGCTATACTTATACAACCAGTCAAAGATTTTTAGCGGCTAAAATTAAGAACACGCAGATAAGAGGCCGGAAGCCCTTGTACAACTACATTTTCTTCACGAACATGCTGCGCGTCCTTGACGAACTGCACATGACTAAGCAGGAGCTGGCGGATAAGTCGGGCGTTTCCATCTCTTTCCTCTCCGATATCACCACCGGCAAGGGCAACCCTTCATTGAAGGTGATGGAGGACATTGCCAAGGCGTTGCAAACGCCACTTCCGCTAATGTTGGAATCGACAGACTTGGACCCGGCCTCCTTGGAAGCCTTGGCTGGTGAAAAGGTAGCCAGCAGTCTCCCACCCGGCTATGTGCGGGTAGCGGTGGTACTACCGGAGCATCAAGCGTTCATCGTGAAAAAGTGGGCCGAAACGGCCCGGAAGAAGCTTACGAAGGCGTAACGCCAGAAAGGCAAGGCAACACGAAAGTCTGAAAGCCGCATTTTAGCGGCTAAAGCGCGCCGGGGGCCCGATCCTGGAACCCCACGTCCACAGCAAATCCCACAGAAACACGTGGTGGCACCCCCCGGGTGCTTTGTCGGATTCTTCCCTCATTTTGCCCTAATCATGTCGCGTAACCGACAGAAACGATTTCGTCAAATCGTTTCAATTCGTTTCCCTTTCGACATAAATATATTTCGATATATCGTTCAGTGCTAGGATCCAGAGAAATGACATCCTAGGCAGGCGGAAACGATGACCGAGCACAAGGAAGCGATCAGCATAAAGGAACGTGCGAAGCGCAAGCTCGAACGAGACATGGGGCCGGAGTTCCTTGCCGCGCTGAGCGACCCCAAGACCGTCGAAATCATGCTCAATGCCGACGGCAAACTGTGGCAGGAAAAATTGGGTGAGCCGATGCACTGCATCGGCTCAATGCGCGTTGCGCAGGCGCAGGCGATCATCGAGACCATCGCCGGCTACCACGGCAAGGAAGTCACGCGCCAGAAGCCGATCCTCGAAGGCGA
The DNA here is from genome assembly GCA_001274695.2 of Azoarcus sp. PA01. Taxonomy (NCBI): domain Bacteria; kingdom Pseudomonadati; phylum Pseudomonadota; class Betaproteobacteria; order Rhodocyclales; family Zoogloeaceae; genus Azoarcus; species Azoarcus sp. PA01. Next base: position 103,524 of record LARU01000001.1, read on the forward strand.
ATTGCCCTTGGACGGCTCACGCTTCGCTGGCCAGATCCCTCCAGTAGTGCCCGCCCCGATCTTTGCCATTCGTAAGAAGGCCGTCGCCATCTTCACCCTCGAGCAGTACGTCGAAAGCGGCGTGATGACCGCTGGGCAGCGCGACGTGCTGATTGAGGCAGTCCGCGCGCATCGCAACGTCCTCGTGATCGGCGGGACCGGCAGCGGCAAGACCACGTTGGTGAACGCCCTCATCAACCAAATGGTGATCAATGACCCGACCGAGCGGGTTTTCATCATCGAGGACACCGGAGAAATTCAGTGCGCCGCCGAGAACTACGTCCAGTACCACACCAGCCTCGACGTGAGCATGACGGCGCTGCTCAAAACCACCCTGCGTATGCGTCCCGACCGAATCCTGGTCGGAGAGGTACGCGGTCCCGAAGCCCTTGATCTCTTGATGGCCTGGAACACCGGTCATGAAGGAGGTGCCGCCACCCTTCACGCCAACAATGCGAAAGCCGGCCTTGATCGGCTCGCAATGCTCATCAGCATGCATTCCGACTCTCCCAAGCCCATCGAACCGCTCATCGGCCAAGCGGTTCATGTGGTCGTCCACATCGCCCGATCCGAAGGCGGCCGCCGCGTCCAGGAAATTATCGAGGTATCGGGTTTCGACCACGGCCGCTACATCACCAAAGCGCTTTAAAGGAGTAACCCCCATGCAAGTCGCAGTGCCCTCGTTCCGCCTCGATCGCAACGCCGTCTTCTATCTCGGTCTGCTCGCTCTTCTGGCCTTCTTCCTGCTGGCGCCGCATTCGGCCTTCGCCTCTGAAGGAACGGGCGGTTCGCTCCCGTATGAGAGTTGGCTGACCAACCTCCGCAACTCCGTCACCGGTCCGGTCGCGTTCACACTGGCCCTCATCGGCATCGTCGTTGCCGGCGGCATCCTGATCTTCGGCGGAGAACTCAACGGCTTCTTCCGCACCTTGATCTTCATCGTCCTGGTCATGGCCCTGCTGGTCGGGGCGCAAAACATGATGAGCACCTTCTTCGGGCGTGGCGCGGAAATCGCGGCTGCGTCCGATGACACGATCCAGCACGCCAAGCTGGCCGCCTCGGTGGTCCTCAACAAGCAGGCTGGATAAACATGGCCCTGCGCACCATTCCCATTCGCCGGGCCGGTAACCGAGAAAACCTGTTCATGGGCGGGGATCGTGAGCTCGTGATGTTCTCGGGGCTGCTGGCCGGGGCACTGATTTTCAGCGCGCAAGAAATCAGGGCAACGGTGTTCGGGATTGCCTTGTGGTTCGGGGCGCTCTTCGTTCTCCGCCTCATGGCGAAGGGCGATCCGAAGATGCGCCACGTCTACCTGCGGCACCGCCGCTACAAGGCGTATTACCCCCCGCGCTCGACGCCCTTCCGGGAAAACACGACAAGCCAAGGGAAGCAATACAAATGATTGAGACAATTGCAATCACCATTGCTGGCCTCGGGACCGTCTTGTTGCTCATCCTGGTTGCCCGCATTCGCTGGGTCGATGCCGAATTGCAGCTCAAGAAGCATCGTTCCAAAGACGCGGGCTTGGCCGACTTGCTCAACTACGCCGCCGTGGTCGATGACGGCGTGATCGTGGGCAAGAACGGCTCCTTTATGGCTGCGTGGTTGTATCGGGGAGATGACAACGCCAGCAGCACCGATGAGCAGCGCGAAATGGTGTCCTTCCGGATCAACCAGGCTCTGGCCGGCCTCGGTTCCGGTTGGATGGTGCATGTGGACGCCGTGCGTCGGCCGGCGCCTAACTATTCGGCAAAGGGGATCTCGCATTTCCCGGATGCCGTATCGGCCGCGATAGACAAGGAGCGGCGCCGGCTGTTCGAGGGCCTGGGCACGATGTACGAGGGGTACTTCGTACTGACGCTGACCTGGTTCCCGCCGCTCCTCGCGCAACGCAAGTTCGTGGAACTGATGTTTGACGATGAGGCCTTCGCTCCCGATCACAAGACGCGGACGATGGGGCTCATCGAGCAGTTCAAGCGCGAAATCACGGCCATCGAAAACCGCCTGTCTTCGGCCGTCAAACTGATGCGGATGCGCGGCCAGAAGGTGGTCAACGAAGACGGCTCCACCGTCACCCATGATGACTTCCTGAGCTGGTTGCAGTTTTGCATCACCGGGCGGCATCACCCGGTCCTGCTGCCCAGCAATCCGATGTACCTGGATGCCGTGATCGGCGGACAAGAGCTGTGGGGCGGGGTGGTGCCCAGGATCGGTCGCAACTTCGTCCAGGTTGTCGCCATCGAGGGCTTTCCCCTGGAGTCCACCCCCGGCGTCTTGACCGCCTTGGGCGAGCTGCCGTGCGAATACCGTTGGTCGAGCCGGTTCATCTTCATGGACCAGCACGAGGCCGTGAAGCACCTGGACAAGTTCCGTAAGAAGTGGCGACAGAAGGTACGCGGGTTCTTCGATCAGGTCTTCAACACCAATACCGGCCCGGTCGATCAGGACGCCCTGTCGATGGTGGGCGACGCCGAAGCGGCGATTGCCGAAGTGAATAGCGGTCTGGTCGCGGTCGGCTATTTCACAGGCGTTGTGATCCTGATGGACGAGGATCGAGACAAGCTCGAGGAATCGGCCCGGCTGGTCGAGAAGTCCATCAATCGCCTAGGCTTCGCAGCGCGCATCGAGACCATCAACACGCTCGATGCCTTTCTCGGCAGCCTTCCCGGTCACGGCGTCGAGAACGTGCGCCGGCCCCTCATCAACACGATGAACCTGGCGGATCTGCTCCCGACCTCATCCATTTGGACCGGCCACGCCGACGCGCCGTGCCCGCTCTATCCGCCCCTGTCGCCGGCCCTGATGCATTGCGTTACTCATGGGGCTACACCGTTCCGCCTCAACCTGCATGTGCGCGACATCGGCCACACATTCATGTTCGGCCCGACCGGCGCCGGCAAGTCCACGCACTTGGCGCTGATCGCCGCGCAGCTCCGGCGCTACGCCGGCATGACCCTCTACGCCTTCGACAAAGGCATGTCCTTGTACCCGCTGACCAAGGCGGTCGGCGGGCTGCACTTCTCAGTGGCGGCCGACGATGAACGCCTGGCCTTCTGCCCGCTCCAGTTCCTCGACACCAAGGGCGATCGTGCCTGGGCGATGGAGTGGATCGACACCATCTTGGCATTGAACGGGGTCGAAACAACGCCGGCCCAGCGCAACGAAGTTGGCCACGCGATCATGAGCATGCATCGTAGCGGCGCCCGCACGCTCTCGGAGCTCTCGGTGACGATCCAGGATGAAGCGATCCGCGAGGCGATCAGGCAGTACACGGTGGACGGCACGATGGGCCACCTGCTGGACGCCGAAGAGGATGGCTTGTCCCTCGCCGACTTCACCACCTTTGAAATCGAGGAACTGATGGACCTCGGCGAGAAGTACGCGCTCCCGGTCCTGCTGTACCTGTTCCGCCGCATCGAGCGCAGCCTGAAAGGCCAGCCGGCCGTCATCATCCTGGATGAAGCGTGGTTGATGCTCGGTCACCCCGCATTCCGCGCCAAGATCCGGGAATGGCTCAAGGTGCTGCGTAAAGCCAACTGCCTCGTGCTGATGGCGACACAGAGCCTTTCCGACGTGGCCAACAGCGGCATCCTCGACGTGATCGTGGAATCTACCGCGACCAAGATCTTCCTGCCCAACATCTATGCCCGCGACCAGGACACGGCGGCTCTGTACCGCCGCATGGGCCTCAACACGCGTCAGATCGAAATCCTGGCGACCGCCATTCCGAAACAACAGTACTACTACGTTTCCGAGCATGGCCGCCGCCTCTATGACCTCGCCCTGGGGCCGTTCGCCCTGGCCTTCGTCGGTTCCTCCGACAAGGAATCGGTTGCCCGCATCAAGAGCCTTGAAGCCAAGTTCGGCGATCAATGGGTGCATGAGTGGCTGGCGGGGAAGGGCCTGAACCTCAATGACTACCTGGAGGCCGCATGAGCATCGCTGACACGATGAAGGGCTTGATCTTCAAGAAGACCGAGCTGAACGGCGATCCCCTCGATCCCCGCAACTCCGGCGCCCCGATGGTCGGCGGCCGCCGCGAGGGGAAGGTCGAGAACCCCTATTTGGCCGCTCGCCGCACTTGGAACGATCACGTCGGGTCGATCGTATCCCAGCGCCAGACTTGGCAGGTCATCGGCATCCTGTCGCTGCTCATCGCCCTGGCCGCCGTCGGCGGCGTGATCCACCTCGGGAGCCAGTCGAAGTTCATCCCCTATGTAGTGGAAGTCGACAAGCTCGGCCAGATGGTGGCCGCCGGCCCGGTCACCGCAGCCGCCAAAGCCGATCCACGCGTCGTTCACGCGTCGGTGGCTGAGTTCATTGGAGACGCCAGGATCGTGACGCCCGACGTGGCCTTGCAGCGCAAGGCCGTGTTCCGAGTGTACGCGAAGCTCTCTCCGAACGATCCCGCGACCGCAAAGATGAACGAGTGGCTGAACGGCCACCCCGAGGCCAGCCCTTTCAAGCGGGCGGAAAAGGAAATGGTCAACGTCGAAATCAAGACCGTCCTCCAGCAGTCGCCCGACACCTGGCAAGTGGATTGGGTGGAAACCAGCCGCGACCGACAAGGCATCGTGAAGGGCCAGCCCGTCACGATGCGCGCCCTGGTCACGGTGTACACGGCCGAAGTCTCCAGCCAAACAACAGACGAGCAGTTGCGGAACAACCCCATGAGCGTATTCGTCCGCGACTTTTCTTGGTCACGCATTCTCTGATTTAGGGGTTATCCAAGATGAAAAAGCATCTTTCGGCGGTGATCCTGGGCGTCGCGCTGACCGCACCCGTCGTGGGGGCGCCGGGCGATGACTTGGCCGACAAGTATTTCTCCGGGAAGAACCCAAATTTGACCGCACAAGAGCGGGAGGCGTTGAGGATCGCCAAGAAGTGGGGAGCGAGTTCGGCGACCGGCATCAAGCCGGTGGCCGGCGCTAACGGCGCCGTGCGCTTCATCTACGGCGCGCAGCAACCCAGCGTCGTGTGCGCGGTACTCCAGGTCTGCGACGTAGCTTTGCAGCCCGGCGAACTGGTGAACTCGATCCACCTGGGCGATACCGCCCGCTGGACGGTGGAGCCAGCGATCACGGGCAGCGGCGCCGCCGAAACCCAGCACCTCATCATCAAGCCGATGGATGTCGGCCTGGAAACCAGCCTGATCGCGACTACGAACCGGCGCACCTATCACCTCAAGCTGCGCTCGCATCGCACCGAGTACATGCCGCAAGTGGCCTTCACCTACCCCGAGGACGCCCTGGCCAAGTGGGATGCGATCCGCACCCGCGATGTGCGCGAGCGCGAAGAGCAAACGATGCCGCAGACCGGCGAATACCTCGGCAATTTGTCGTTCGACTATGACGTGTCGGGCGCCACACGCTGGAAGCCGGTGCGCGTTTACAACGATGGCCGCAAGACCATCATCGAAATGCCATCCACGATGGAGCAGACCGAGGCGCCGACCCTGCTGGTCGTGCGCAAGGATGGCGAGCTCTTCACCGACGACGAAACCGTGCTGGTCAATTACCGCGTCCAGGGCGACCGCTACATCGTGGACACGATCTTCGACAAGGCGGTCCTGATTGCCGGCGTCGGTAGTAGCCAAGATCGCGTAACCATCACCAGGACCGGGAAATGACCATGAAGAGACTTGCCCTTGTCGCGCTGGTTACATTCGCCTTGGGCGGATGCGCAACGACAGCCCCTTACGGCAACTTCGTCCAACCCCCGGTTACGGTCGATCAGCAGCAACTCGGCGGGGATGCCGCGAAGCAGCTCGCTGCGCTGTGGCCGCCGGCCAAGACACGCTTCGAACTGCAACAGCCCACGCCGGACGAGTTCGGCGCCGCACTGGTCAGCAATCTCCGAGCGGCTGGCTATGCGGTCCTGGAGTACGCTCCAGAGAGGACCCCCAGCGCCGGCAGGGCCGCGCCAGACCAAAAAATCGGCGAGCCGGATGCGGTCGCACCGCCGACCACAGCCGCGCTGCCGCTACGGTACGTCCTGGATCACGACGCCGGCAGCGGGCTTTATCGCCTCACGCTGCTGGTCGGCTCGCAGTCCATCACACGCCCCTACCTGGAACAGAACCGCACGCCGATTCCGGCCGGGTATTGGGCACGCAAGGAGTGATACTGATGAGCGAAACAGCCGATCAAATGGCACCGGAGGCCTCGCCCGGGCAAGTGTCGAAGAAGTCGGGCGTGCGTCGGGTCAACAATCTGCCCATGTACCTGCTGGGCGGGGTGATCGTCGCGTTTCTGGTGGTCATGATGCTGGTGGCAGCGGACCGCGCCGCCAAGCAGAACGCACCGGCAACCGGTGCCGCCGAGAAAGCCGGCAACACGTCGATGTTCGCCAAGGAGATTGCCGGCGAGCACACCGGCGGGATGATTCAGCCGGCGTCGCAACTGGTCCCGCCCGAGCTCGACGCGGCCCCTGCCGGCGAGCCGATATTGATCGCCCGACCCGAGAACCTGGACGTCCCGCCGAGCCCGCCGGTTGCGAGCGGCAGGCTACAGCAGCCCGAGCGCGACGACGAGGCCGACCGCATTCGTATGGCGAAGCTCCAACGGCTCGAGGAAGCGGCCAAGGCGCGAACCGGGGTGCAGATGGTGGCCCCGCGTAGCGCTGCCTCCGTGCCCGGGGGTGCAGCCGGCACGCCGCAATCGCGCGACGAAATGCTGGCACGGCTTGCCGCCGTGCGACAGCAGGCGGACGGCGCCCGCAGCGAAGATCCGAGTGCCGCGTATCGAGCGCGCCTGGCACAAATTCGCAACAACCTCAACACCGGGGCGACCAACCCGGCGGCGGGCGATGGCGGGGCGTCGCAACTGGTCCGGACTTCGACAGGTGGTCGCAACAATATCACTCAGTTCGGGAAAGCAGGGCAGGGTGATCGCTGGGCGATGGAGTCCCAGCCCGAGGCGCCACACACGCCGTTCGAGCTGCGGGCCGGGTTCGTCGTACCCGCCACACTCGTTTCCGGGATCAACTCAGATCTGCCGGGCCAGATCATGGCCCAAGTCGCGCAGCACGTTTACGACACTCCGACCGGGCGGCACCTGCTGATCCCGCAAGGGTCGCGCCTGGTCGGGACGTACTCCAGCGATGTTGCCCACGATCAGGCACGCGTGTTGGTGGCTTGGCAGCGCATTGTCTTCCCCGACGGAAAGGCGATGGATATCGGCGCCATGCCGGGCGCCGACAGCGCGGGTTATGCCGGCTTCAACGACCAGGTGAACAACCACTACTTCCGCACGTTCGCGTCGGCCTTCCTCATGTCGGCCGTAACGGCCGGCTTCACCTTGAGCCAGGACAACGGCAACAGCACCGGCGACTCGCAGCGCGCGAGCGATGCCTTGAGCGAAGCCCTCGGGCAACAGCTCGGCCAAGTCACGGCACAGATGATCGCCAAAAACCTGAACATCGCACCAACGCTGGAAATCCGCCCGGGCTACCGCTTTAACGTCATCGTCACCAAGGACATGACTTTTTCAAAGCCGTACCAATCGTTCGATTACTGACGCCAAGGAGAAGCCCCCATGAAGATGAAATTTTTAGCCGCTAAAGCCGCCCTGGTCGTTGCTCTGTCCGCAAGCCCGCTCGCAGCGCACGCCGGGATTCCGGTCATCGACGGCGCGAACCTCTCGCAAACCATCATGACGGCCATCGAAAGCGTTGCCCAGACGCTCAAGCAGATCGAGCAGTATCAAACGCAACTACAGCAGTACGAGAACCAGATTCAAAACACCATGGCACCAGCCGCCTATATTTGGGACCGCGCGCAATCGACCATCAGCGGCCTGATGACCGCCGTCGATACGCTGAACTACTACAAGACACAGCTCGGCAGCGTTGATGCCTACCTGGGTAAGTTCCAGGACGTGGCCTATTACCGCGGCTCGCCGTGCTTCTCCGGCGCCGGGTGCACCGACACAGAGCGGACGGCCATGAACGAGAACCGACGCCTGGCCTCCGAATCGCAGAAGAAGGCCAACGACGCGCTTTTCCGTGGCCTCGACAGGCAACAGGAAGCCCTTAAGGCCGACGCCCGCACACTGGAACAACTGCAATCCAGCGCCCAAGGCGCCAGCGGCCAGATGCAGGCGCTCGGCTATGCCAACCAGCTCGCCAGCCAGCAAGCCAATCAGCTCTTACAGATACGCGGGCTGTTGATCGCCCAGCAGAACGCGGTTGCGACCCGCATGCAGGCCGAGGCCGACCGGGAGGCACAGACTATCGCAGCGGATGAACAATTCCGTCGTGGCAGTTATCGGGCCAGTTCCGGGCAGACCTGGTAAGGGAGCATGGGCGGATGAATCGCAATTTGACCCTGACAGCGGCCGCCCTTATGGGGGCCCTCGTGACTGGCTGCGCGCCGGATGCCTCGGAAGAACCGAAGAAGGAGGAAATGCCGGTGGTTAACGATGAGAACTGCAAGCTGGAGAACATCAAGAAGATCCAGGACGAGAAGGTACGGCAGGCGTTTGCCGATGCCTGCGCTCGTCGTGGCGACTTCAAGTCCAGTTCCGGAAAGACCTATTGAGGGAATGATCATGAGACTGCCAGTCACCTTCAAAGCCCTTCCTCTGCTGTTGCCGCTGTGGCTGGCACTCTTTGCACTGGACGCCCATGCCGCCATCGACAACGCGGACGTGCTCGATAGCGTACTGACGCGCTACCAGACAGCCGCGAGCGGCTGGGCTGCCACCATCATCAATTCCGCGTCCTGGTTGTTCTGGCTGCTGGTCGTGATCTCGATGGTTTGGACGTTCGGCATGATGGCCTTGCGCAAGGCCGACATTGGCGAGTTCTTCGCGGAATTCGTCCGCTTCACGATCTTCACCGGCTTGTTCTGGTGGCTCTTGACCAACGGCCCGAACTTCGCCAAATCGATCATGGATAGCTTGCGGCAGATCGGCGGCAATGCAACTGGGCTGGGCATCGGCCTTTCCCCATCCGGGATCGTGGATGTGGGTTTTGAGATCTTCGACAAGGTAATTGACCAGTCGTCGCTGTGGTCGCCAGTGAATAGCGCCGTAGGGATCAGCATCGCCGCAGCCATCCTGGTGATCCTCGCTCTAGTCGGCGTCAACATGCTGCTCCTGCTCGTCTCCGGCTGGATTCTGGCGTATGCGGGAATCTTCTTCCTGGGCTTCGGCGGCTCCCGGTGGACCTCGGACATGGCGATCAACTACTACAAGACCGTCCTCGGCGTGGCGGCTCAACTGCTCGCGATGGTGCTGATCGTCGGCATCGGTAAAACCTTCCTCGATGACTACTACGGAAGGATGAGCGAAAGCATGACCATCAAGGAAATGGGGGTCATGTTGATTGTTTGCGTAATCCTGCTGTCGCTGGTCAACAAGCTCCCAAGCATCGTATCCGGAATCATCATCGGCGCCACTGTCGGACACGCCGGTATCGGCAACTTCGGAGCTGGCGCTGCGGTCGGCACCGCGGGCATGGCGGCGGCAGCAGCGGCGACGGGAGGCGCGATGTTGGCCGCAGGTGCCGCGAACGCGGCCGGTGGTGCACAAGCCGTGATGGCGGCCTTCTCCAAGGCCAGCGAGAACGTCCAATCCGGCGCTGACGCATTCACCAGCAGGTGGGCCGGTGGCGGCGGGAGAGGGGGCGGTGGTGGCGGCAAGAGTGAGGAAAGCACCGGCAGCACACCGTTCGCCCAAGCAGCTGGCTTCGCATCCTCCGTCAGCGTCCAGGCCCCACACGACAGCTCGGGAGCGAGGGCCGAGGGGCAGGGTGGGGACGCCAAGGGCAAAGAAGGGAAGTCCGATCAGGGGCAAGGCAAGGCTGGCGAATCCAAGGCCACGGCAGGAACGGGCGGCGCAGGAAAGGTAGAAGGAGGGCCGCAGCGAAGCTCCGGAGGCTTGAGGCCCTCGGCCGGGAAAGCGGGGCTGTTCGCCGTCGATGCAGCCGCAAACTTGGCGAAAGGCACGGCACAGGTAGCAAAGGAAAAGATGGCTGGCATCAGGGATGCCGCGATGGATCGCATCGCTGAAACCACGGGGGGCAAGATCGCTGCCGCCATCAAAGCCGGGAGTGCGAAAGATGAGGCAGGAAGCGCCATCGAATCGCTGCCGACGTTCGGGGAAACAATCTCGCGGGCGTCAGCGCCAGCGATGCCGACGTGGCGGCAGAAGTCGCTGCGTTTGCGAACCGAGGCAGCAAATTCGCATGAGCAAGGAGAATCGAAGAATGAAGAAGAACCTGTTTGGGATGGCCGCCGTGGTGGCCATCGGCGCAGGGGCGGGCTCGGTCAGTGCCCAAGACGCAGACGTGCTTTCCGGCGATATCCGCCTTGCCTGCGAGGTCATTCTGTGCCTCTCCACCGGGCAGCGGCCGAGCGAGTGCACCCCCTCCTTGGATCGCTATTTCGGTATCAGGAAAAAGAAACTGTCGGACACGCTCGAGGCGAGGCTCGGCTTCTTGAACAAGTGCCCGGTCGCCAACCAAACGCCGCAAATGTCGACCCTGGTACGAGCGATCTCGCGAAGCGCCGGCCGATGCGATGCGGCCTCGCTGAACAGCGCGCTGCAAATGTGGACCAGCGGCGACGGCGGCGAGATCTATATCGGCGACAGGATGCCCGACTACTGCGCGGCCTATGCAGCACACGCCTACACCGACTTCAGTCAGACCAAGCCCATGTATGTCGGGACGCCGGAGAACGGCGGATATTGGGTCGAAACGAAGGATTACGAACGTGCCCTGGCGGAATACAACGCCCGCCTGAAAGCGGAGCACCGGAACTATTGGTGGGGAGGGAGCTAATCGTGCTGCCGTTCGTTGCGGATCTACCCCCGCTGGAGCAAGAGCGCATCGTGTGCTCGATCTCGTCTGCCGTGAAGTATGAAGTGCCCGCCAACATCGTCTTGGCAGTCGCCGAGAAAGAGGGCGGCAAACCAGGCCAGTGGGTTCGCAACATGAACGGCACCCATGACGTAGGCCCGATGCAGTTCAATACCGCATACCTGCGCGAACTGGAGCAGTACGGTATCACGGCGAACGATGTAGCGGCCGCTGGCTGCTACTCGTTCGACCTGGCCGCCTGGCGGCTGCGGATGCACCTGCGCAACGACAAGGGAGACATCTGGACGCGAGCCGCGAACTACCATTCGCGCACACCGCAATTCAATGCGATCTATCGCGCCGACCTGATGAAGAAGGCGGCGAAATGGGCGGATTGGCTGGAAGCCCGGTTTGTCACCCTCGACGTAACCAAAGAGGGCGCAGCGCCCTCGACACCAATGATACAGGCGCCGGCCGCTGCGGCCGCGCTGGCGACTCCAGCCGTGCAACCGACCCCGCCACGATCCACGCGCACGGCTGCCTATGTGTCGCGCCAGATCACTTTCACCAGCGCGAACGAATGAAGCCGCTGCAACTCTCGGATTGGATCGCCGCAAGGCAAGTATCCGCGGCTCATCGACTGGGTCGAGGCGAACATCGGCGAGACGCTCAGCTTCTACCGCCTGCCCCGCGCCCATCACAAGCATTTGAAGAGCACGAATATGCTCGAGCGGGTCAATTCTGACTCGAGCAGGCGATCCGAGGGGGCCCACAGACAGCAGCTCGGCCGGAACGGCCATTGGCGACCGAAGCCGCTTACGACAGGAATGTGCAGGTCAGCGGTCATCGACAGGGAAATCGTCGCCAATGAGTGCTTGGAACTTCCGCAGATAACAGGACCGCGACCCGATGCGGTCCGTCGGCCCGCGCTGGCGCAAGACCGGAGCGACCGGCATGGGTAGATCGGCTGCATGGCTGCGGCGACGCGTGCGCCCCCGGTAGGAGGTATGCATACGCAGAAATGTGTATCCCATATACTTGGGTGCACCGACTCTACCGTGATCCATGCGATGGCAACGCGATATGAAGGCTCCATTCCGGAGCGGTTTCACCTGTGCGGCAGTATTGGCGGAAATGAGGTCCAGCAACTGCGTGTCGAGGCGATACGCGGTTGCTTGGAAGTTAAGGAAGAGGCCGACCCGAGAGGCCGCATCTTAGCCTATGACGTCATGATGCCAGACGGCGAACACATCCGTGTTCTTCCCAGTGGCGCGGACCCCGGCAACGTCGGGGGGGACATTCTGGTCACCACGAAGACCGGTTTTCCCAGCGGCGAGCGGGGATGGGATCTGGCGTCGAGTCGTGGGGCGCGCTGGCTGTCACCGTTGCCGCAGGCGCCCGAATCCACGGACGTCGCGGCTGCGCAGGCTCGTCGCGACCTGGTCCTGCGAAGCTGGCGGGACCAGTTCTTTTTCCGAGAGGAGGAAATCCTGGAGGACGACACCGTATCGCCTGGGCTGCGCGGGCCGCAGATGGGCGCACTGCACGCCGTCCTCGCGCACTGGAAGGTGTCTGACGCCACAGCCACCGTAGTCATGCCAACGGGCACCGGCAAGACTGAAACTATGCTGGCACTGTTGGTGGCGAGGCGGATCCCGCGATTGCTTGTCGTTGTGCCCTCTGATGCACTGCGCGTACAGGTGGGGCGAAAATTCCTAACCTTGGGTTGGCTGAAGGCATTCGGCGTCGTCGGTCAGGCGGCAAGCCTCCCCGTCGTAGGCATGCTCACGCGGATGCCCCAGTCCCGCGAAGACGCCGACCGAATCCTGATGCAATGCAACGTCCTTGTGACAACGATGGCGATCGCCAGCGGCATGAGTCGGCGCGACGATGCGCTCGCGCAATGGGCATCGCACGTGTTCATCGACGAGGCCCATCATGTCGCGGCCCAGACTTGGGATGCGTTCAAGGAGCGAATGGCTGCCGCGCACATCCTGCAGTTTACGGCGACACCATTCCGGCAGGACGGGAAACCCGTCGACGGCAAGATCATCTTCAACTATCCCCTCCGGCGGGCCCAGTCGGAGGGCTACTTTCGTGCCGTGTTGTTCAAGTCCGTCATAGAGTTCGATCCGCGGCAGGCTGACGCGGCGATCTGCGAAGCGGCCATCGCCGTCCTCAACAGAGACATGGCAGCCGGTCATGACCATCTGGTAATGGCGCGTGCCGCCTCGATTCGGCGCGCCGAACTGTTGCATGCGATCTACCAGCAGATGGCACCCGAGCATCGGCCCGTCCTGGTGCACAGCCGGCAAGGCGCGGCGGCCCGCCAGGCTGGTCTGGCGGCTTTGCAGACACGTGCCTCGAGAATTGTCGTGTGTGTCGACATGCTTGGCGAGGGCTTTGACTTGCCAGCCCTCAAGATCGCGGCCTTGCATGACATGCACAAGAGCCTAGCGATCACCCTGCAGTTCACTGGCCGCTTTACCCGCTCGGCGAAAGGTATTGGCGAAGCCACTGTCATTGCTAATATTGCCGACGCTAATGTCGAGCAAAGGTTGCAGGCCCTCTACGCGGAGGACTCGGACTGGAACGAATTGTTGCGCAGGCTCAGCGAAGGGGCGACGCAGCGCGAGGTGCGCAGATCGGATTTCATCGACGGATTCCGGGAGGCCAGTCCGGTTATCTCGCTGCAGAATATCTTCCCAAAAATGAGCGCCGTCGTCTTCAAGACTGATTGCGCAGACTGGAAACCGGATGCCATCGTAAGAAAGTTTCCCGCGGGGCGGCTGTATGCCGGTCCCTACATCAACAGAGAAGCGAACACGCTTATCGTCGTCGCGCGCGAACTCCTGCCAGTTCCATGGGGCGACATCCGTGACCTCAAGGAAACGTTCTGGCATCTGTACCTGCTGCACTGGGATCGAGAAAGCGGCCTGCTGTTCATCAATAGTTCCGACAACAGTTCCGTTCACGAGGACCTTGCGACGGTTGTGGCTGGTGATTCGGCGCGGCTGATCCGGGGCGAACCCATCTTTCGGGCGATGCACGGACTGAACCGCTTCGTGATCATGAGTCTGGGGCTGAGGCATCTGCTCAGCCGCAACATACAGTTCTCCATGCACAATGGCGCGGACGTGGCCCAGGCCCTCGTCACGGCAATGCGGGAAAACAAGGCAAAGTCGAATCTGTTTGGCAAGGGATTCGAGCACGGTGAACCGATCACGTTCGGGTGTTCCCAGAAGGGTCGTGTCTGGTCGTATCGGGTGGCCTACGACTTGTCCGAATGGGTCGAGTGGTGTCACGGCATTGGCGCCAAGCTCAATGACGAGAATATTTCGACCGTCGACGTGTTTCGCAACGTGGTGGTCCCGATCGAGGTCGAGGGCCGGCCGGAGACTGTTGCCATCGCCGTGGAGTGGCATCCGGATCTGCTCGCGCGACCGCAAGAGCGGGTGCTGATCCAAATTGGGCGACAGGAAGAGTCCCTCTACGACGTCGGACTGGCAATCACCTCTCACGATCCAGTCGGGCCACTGCGGTTTTCCGTGGTGGCCGATCACATCGGTGCCGTAGTGGAGTATGAGGTCAGGATCGTAGAACGGCGGGCGACCTTCGTCAGGGTGTCGGGCCCGGAGGCGAGCATTTCAGTCGGGCGCGGGGCGTCCCGGCCGCTTGCCGAGTGGTTCGCGGAGAATCCGCCGACCCTCTATTTCGCCGATGGCGCCATGATGGTTGGCAATGAACTTTACCCGCTTCCGCAAGCGCACCGACGTATGCCGTTTCCGCTGGAGCGCATCATCGAATGGGATTGGCAGGGGACCGACATCCGCATGGAATCGCAGCGCGAGGAACGTCGGCCAGCGTCGATTCAGCGCAAGGTTGTCCTGGGTCTGCTCGCAGAACCCGCGGCTACCCGTTTCGATGTCGTGTTCGACGATGACGGATCGGGAGAGATTGCCGATGTGGTTGCGCTGCGCGTGACAGAGAATGTGCTGCTCGTCCGCCTATATCACTGCAAGTATTCGAGCGAGGATGCGGCGGGTGCGCGTGTAAAGGATCTCTACGAGGTGTGCGGTCAGGCGCAGCGCAGCGTGAGCTGGAAGGGGATGGTCTGGAAAATGTTGGACCGAATGCGCCGGCGCGAGGTCGAGCGCAACCAGCGGGGCGGGACCCGTTTGGATCAAGGCGAGCTGGCAGACCTGCATACCATCGCACGCCGGCTCAATGTCCTGTCGGTCACCGTGGAAGTGTATGCCGTGCAGCCCGGGGTGTCGAAGCGGGACGTGAGTCCATCGCAGTTGGAGCTGCTGGGTGTGACGGAAAACTATCTGCGAGAAACCTACGACGTGCCGTTCTGGCTCATTGCAAATCACTAACGGGTTGGGTTTGTCAGCCCCATGCGCGACGTTTCATATCCGCCTACGCAGATAATGGCGACATCAGCGGTGGCCGCTCAAGGCTCGATGGCCGATTCCAGGGGCGCACGGATCCATGCGGGAGCGACGTCATGATTTTTAATGAGAGATGACATAGCAGCCAGGAGAGGTTCAGGAGCGTCGGCACCCTTAAGCGGATATCCACAATCGACGATGCCCTGAAGACCTCTGAGCAGATCGAGATCTGACCGCGTCGCTCGGCCGCCCGCCGGGGGCACTAGACGCAACGGGCGGCCGCTGACGGGCGAGATCCGAGAGGGGGCCTGTCGGCCGAGGCTGTGTAAAAACGCCTCTTATGGCATGATATTGGCATTGTTGTCAGGGTGATCGGGTGCCATGAAACGATTCATCGAAGGACAGTGCCGGACACAGAGCGCATTACTACCCGAGAGTCTGGATGACTTTGTCGCCGAGACAAATCCGGTACGGGTGATCGACGTCTTCGTCGATGAGCTTGATCTGCGCAAGCTGGGCTTCGCTGGCGTCGATCCAGCGGCCACCGGACGCCCCGCCTACCATCCGGCCGCGCTCCTCAAACTCTACATCTACGGCTACCTGAACCGGATCCAGTCGAGTCGGCGCCTGGAGCGCGAAGCTCAGCGCAACCTGGAGTTGATGTGGCTCATCGGACGCCTGACGCCCGACTTCAAGACCATCGCCAACTTCCGCAAGGACAATCCGAAGGGCATCCGTGGCGTCTGTCGCCAGTTCGTCGTGCTGTGCCGCGAACTGGGACTGTTCGCCGAAGCGGTGGTCGCGATCGACGGCAGCAAATTCAAGGCAGTCAATAACCGCGATCGCAACTTCACCAGCGCCAAGCTGCAACGGCGCATGGAAGAGATCGAATCGAGCATCGAGCGCTACCTGGTCGAGATGGACAGCGCTGACCGGCAAGAGCCGGCTGTGGCCCAGGCGAAGAAGGAGCGACTGCAGGACAAGATTACGACGCTGAAGGCGCGAATGAAGGAACTCGAAGCGATCGGCGTGCAGCTCGAGAACGCGCCCGACAAGCAGGTTTCCCTCACGGATCCCGACGCCCGCTCGATGAAGACGCGGGGCACGGGCATCGTCGGCTACAACGTGCAGACGGCCGTCGAGACCAAGAACCACCTGATCGTCGCCCACGAGGTAACCAACGACGGGCTGGACCGAGATCAACTGAGCAAGATGGGCAAGCAGGCCCGCAAGGCGATGCGAGTGGAGTACCTCACGGCAATCGCCGATCGGGGCTATTTCAAGAGCGAGGAAATCCTCGCCTGCCACAAAGCCGGCGTCGTGCCGCTCGTTCCGAAAAGCACGACTTCCAACGCGAAAGCCGAGGGGCGGTTCGACCGGGCAGACTTCGTGTACGACCGTGACAACGACGAGTACGTCTGTCCAGCCGGCGAGCGCCTGATCTGGCGCTTTGCGCGAGTCGAGGCGAGGCTGACGATGAATCGCTACTGGAGCTCATCCTGCCCGCGATGTGCCCTCAAGCACCAATGCACCCCGAGTGACTATCGGCGTGTGAGCCGCTGGGTGCATGAGGAAGAGCTGGAGGTCATGCAGGCGCGGCTCGATAAAGCGCCGGACAGTATGCGTATCCGACGTCGGACGGTCGAACACCCCTTCGGCACCCTCAAGGCGTGGATGGGCGCGACCCACTTTCTGACCAAGGGCCTCGAACGCGTCCGAACGGAGATGAGTTTGCACGTTCTGGCGTACAACCTGAAGCGAGTAATGAATCTGATGGGAAACGAGGCACTGATGGCAGCGATGCGGGCCTGAAGCAGGTCTATTACGTCCTCAATAACGCCGCCTCGCCGCCAGCGAATGACTTGAATTGCCAAGAGTCCTGCCGACGCGGACGCCGGGCAGCGCAGGTTGAACCGTTTTTACACAGCCTCGGCCAAAAGCCAACATTTCGGCGCACTCCATGACATTGGCCAGTCGTTGCCGGGCGTGGCGGTCCTTAAGCCAGCGTCTGCACCATGGACAGACGATGAAATCGTCAATGCCGGCACACGTCGGTACGCGATAGACATAGGTGCGTTCGCCACGTATGCTGTGGTTCTGCCGATAGAGAGGTCATGTGCCGGCATTCACGAGGTGTTATGAATGCAGATAGGTATCGAACTCGCTATTCATCGCTAAAGCGCAAGCGGATCTCCTCTCCGTCACGGGGCCGTCGTTATGCAGCGCATCAAGTGCAATGCGGCATTCCCGTCTCCCTAAGAATAAAGTTAGGCCTCGCAATCAGGGCCCAGGCAATTTCCTTATGACCGCGACTTTCGATTTCATCAAAGCAGATTTCGGGGCAACGCTCTTTCCGCTTAAGACGAATCTGCTCATGGCCGAGCGGCATGAAGCAGAGATCAGCGAATACATCTACCAGAAGGTCCTGGACGAGCAGAACAAAGCGGACAACTTCCTGCCGCAGCAGAGGGTGCACGCGACAAAGCCTCATGGACACCTTCGAAGGACGTTGAAGCTTGACCCCGTTGCAGAGTATTTTCTGTACGACGTGTGCTACCGGAACCGGTCGATCTTTCGGCCTGAAGTGAGCAAGACCCGGCGGAGTTTTGGCTACCGGTTCAAGGACGGTGCGCACGTGTCGGTGCACTCAGCATACGGAGAGTACAAGCAGTGCCTCATTGAAAATGATAAGGCCTTCTCACACAAGCTACAGTTCGACATAGCAGCTTACTTCAACAGCCTGTATCACCACGACATAGCGCATTGGTTCGCCGCCGCCCCGGCCGTCTCAGACGTAGACAGCAAGGCAATGGGTCAGTTTCTACGTGAGATCAACGCAGGAAGAAGTGTCGACTTTCTTCCGCAGGGCATTTATCCAAGCAAGATGATCGGCAACGAGTTCCTCAAACTCGTTGATCTTGCAGGTCAGGTGAAGTCATCCTGCTTGGTCCGATTCATGGACGACTTCACCTTGTTTGATGAAAAGCCGGACGTGCTTCGACAAGATTTCGTTCGCATCCAGCAACTTCTTGGGCAATACGGACTCAATGTGAACCCCGGAAAGACCTGCTACGACAAAAGCGTCACTGGAGTCGAAGAAACGCTCTCCAAGATTCATGAGTCATTGAAGGAGATCGTCCAGGAGGTTCACGAGATTCACGGGGCGTCATCTGTTGACCTGGTTGAGATCGAGACTGAGATCGAATCGACTTTGACTGCCGACCAAGTTAACGCCCTGTTAGCGTTGCTTAAGGACGAGGCGCTCGAAGAGTCGGATGCGGACCTAATACTGAGTTTTCTGCGCGCCCATAGCGACAGTATTCTTGAGCACATCCCTGCGTTGCTGGGGCGCTTTCCCAATCTCTCCAAGCATCTCTATTCGGTGTGCGGCACTATCTCTGAGAAGTTCGACTTGGCCGACATCCTGCTTGGGTACCTCAAGACCGAGACCTTCTTTCTTGAGTACCAGCTGTTCTGGCTCACGTGCATCGTCGAAGACCATCTTATGGGACACGGCTGCTACGGGCAGCTCCTCATCAAGCTCTATGAGCTGTCACAGGATTTCAAAGTAGCACGTGCGAAGGTGCTAGAGATTCCTGAGCAAGGCTTTGGGTTCAAAGAAATCCGAAGTGAGTACCTTAAGACTGGTCAGTCCGATTGGCTGTCGTGGGCGTCAGCTATGGGGTCGAGGTCACTCAAGGCCGCTGAGAGAAACTACGTCTTGGACTACTTTTCGAAGGGGTCCCCCATGAATTTCCTTATCGCTGGCTGCGTGAAGAAGTTTTGAATGCGACTCCGACCGCTAGGCCTAACAGGGTGGTCGAAGGGCGGCTACGCCACTGGGAGGCCGCGCCGGTGGAGCTGGCCCATTGCCCCTCCCTTCACTTTGAGCGTAAGCGTCCGCCCAGCACCGTCTTCCGTCCCTGACTGGGTTCCCCCAGAGTGGTGCCCACCAAATATCTGGTGGGGACCACTTTGGCCACGAATGGCATCACCCGGGTAACCCGCAAGGGGCGTCCGAACTACCCGATCGACTTCAAGCGCCAGCTCGCCGCCCTCGCGTGCGAGCCGGGGATCTCGGTGGCGAAGCTCGCGCTCGCGCATGGCCTCAATGCCAACCTGCTGTTCAAGTGGCGCCGCCACTACCGTGCCGGCCTGTTCGGCAGGCCACAACCGGAGCACGTAGCGGCTGCGACGCCTGGCGGGAGCATGATGCCGAAACTGCTGCCGGTGATGACTTTGTCGGCGACGGCCAGGCAGGACTTGGCGGGCGTGGAGCAGGCGGCTGCGCTCGAGATCGTCGTGGGCGGCGCCACCGTGCGGGTGCTCGGCGAGGTCAGTCGCGAGGCGCTGCGCACGGTCCTCGATTGTCTGGCCGAGCGGGCATGATCGGCCTGCCGGCGCACACACGCATCTGGCTCGTAGCCGGAGTCACTGACATGCGGCGCGGCATGGACGGCTTGGCAGCGCTCGTGCAAGGGGCGCTCGCCGAGAATCCGTTCTCCGGGCATGTCTTCATCTTCCGGGGGCGGCGGGGCGATCTCGTGAAGCTGCTGTGGTGGAGCGGCGACGGCCTGTGTCTCTTCGCGAAGCGCCTCGAACGGGGTCGCTTCATCTGGCCGCAGGCGACCGAGGGGGCGGTGCATCTGACGACGGCGCAGCTGTCGATGCTGCTCGAGGGCATCGACTGGCGTCGGCCCGAGCGGACCTGGCAGCCCGACTGCGCGGCGTAAGTCAAGAGGCATATCGGGCACGGGGGGCTGTTCACGCCTCGCAGCATCGCGTAGACTCTCGTCATGCACGCGACGACGCCCCTTCCCGACGACCAGGCTGTGCTCAAGGCCCTGGTGACGGCCCAGCAGGCCGAGATCGCGCGTCTGAACCTGATCATCGCCAAGCTGCGTCGGATGCAGTTCGGTCGCCGCTCCGAGCAGTTGGACGGCACGCTCGCCCAGCTCGAGCTCGCCCTCGAGGGCATCGAGGCCGCCAGGCGCGAAGCGGGCGCAGACGTTTCGCCGGACACGACGTCCGGGGTAGCTCCGTCACCGAAACGCCCCGCCCGCAAACCCTTGCCGGATCACCTGCCGCGCGAGACCGTGGAACACTCGCCCGCCGAAGGCAACTGCCCGGACTGCGGCAGCACTTTCGTCAAGCTCGGCGAGGACGTCGCGGAGATGCTCGAGTACGTGCCGGCGCACTTCAAGGTCATCCGGCACGTGCGCCCGAAGCTCGCCTGCTCGCACTGCGAGCGCATCGTGCAGGCGGCCGCCCCGCGCGGCCGATCGAGCGCGGACTGCCCGGGCCGGCGTTGCTGGCGCACGTGCTGGTGGGCAAGTTCTGCGACCACCTGCCGCTGTACCGGCAAAGTGCCATCTACGCTCGGGCCGGCGTCGAGCTCGACCGCTCGACGCTCGCCGACTGGGTCGGGCAATCGGCACAACTGCTCGATCCCCTGGTCGGGGCGCTGCGCCGCCACGTGCTCGCCGCCGACAAGGTCCATGCTGACGACACCCCGCTGCCGGTGCTCGCACCCGGCCAAGGACGGACCAAGACCGCGCGGCTGTGGACCTACGTGCGCGATGATCGCCCCGCGGGCAGCAATGATCCACCGGCCGTATGGTTCGCGTACTCGCCCAATCGCAAGGGCGAGCATCCGCAGCGTCACCTGCGAGCCTTCTGCGGCATCCTGCAGGCGGATGCCTATGCCGGTTTCCATCCCTTGTACGCCACTGGGCGGGTACAGGAGGCTGGCTGCTGGGCGCACGTGCGCCGCAAGTTCTTCGATGTGCATCGGGCGCAGGCCTCTCCGATCGCCGCCGAGGCGCTCGCGCGGATCGGCCAGCTGTACGCCATCGAAGCAAACATTCGCGGTGAGCCACCGCCGATTCGCCGCGCGGCGCGGCAGGGCCAGGCGCGCCCGCTGCTGGAGGCTCTCCAAGCCTGGCTCGAAACCCAGAGCCGGCGCGTGTCGCGCAAGTCCGGCATCAGCGAGGCGATCCAGTACGCCCTGAACCACTGGCAGGCGCTCGTCCGCTATGCGGAAGACGGCCGCATCGAGATCGACAACAACGCCGCCGAGCGCGCCCTGCGGGCGGTGGCGACGGGGCGTTCATTGTGCACCTCCTTCTGAAACCTCGATAAACATTGGGAGTTGTCCTTCGACGTCGTTGCGACACGGGCGATGTTTGCAGGTCAACGCGGCGCCAACCGCCTCGGTATGCAGGTCGCTGGCGCGGATTTGCCACGGCGCATCGGGCATTACCTGCTCGGCGGGGAGAATCCGATCCTTGATCAGGCGACGGATTGCGTGGTTGGTGACGCCGAGCAGTTTCGCGGCCTCCGACATTGTCAACCATTCGCCATTCTTCTGCGCCGACCGGTAGGCATTGATACCGCGGACCCGCCGCAGGGAGCTGACGCGATGGGCAGTCCAGGTCTTGCCTTGCCCGGTGCGGATCCCCATCCGGTTCAGCGATGCAGCGATGTCTTGATCCGACCACCGCGTTGCCATGCTGCGAATGACTGCCAGGGCTTCGTCAGACGTGCAGCATCCATGCTCGCCCGACTTGGGCTTGCGGATCCGTAGCTGTGAGTGCTGGCCGCCTTGCCAATGGATCGTCAGGATGACTTCACGCGCCGTCTCGTCCACGTTGGCAACAATATCGATGATCAGTGCACGAACCAGTTGTTGGCGCGTGCGCATGGTGACGCCTGGAGCGTTCCACGCAGCATGGAGGTCCTCGGCAAGCCCTGCAAAGTCAGGGGTGGGGATGTCCGACGCTGGTGTGCATACCGATTCCAGGCGTGCCTGGCAGGTTTGTACGCGGCGTAGCGCAGTTTCCCAATTCTTCTCCAGTTGCGCGGCGATCAGGCGGTTATCGGGATCGCAGGCGGCATAGCGCCGCTCCGCGAGCGTCGCTTCGTACTGAGCCTGCTGCAGTTCGAGTTCGACAATCCGCCGCTGCTCGTTCAGGATGTCCATGTGCATTTGCTCGGCGTGAAGAGCTGCTTCAATCGCCACGGGTTCAACAACGCGCATAAGCTCTGTCGCGATCGCAGCATCGACACGAGATCCGCCGAAGCTCATGCATCGGGGCGGCATGTCGAAGCGGTCACATCGATAGACCGGCTGTGGTATGCGGCCAGTATAGGCCACCGACAGGCGGCGCCCGCAACGCGCACATGCAAGCAGGCCTGCGAGCAGTGCTCGCCCGCCGCGACCCGATTTCACGTCACCCGCCTTGCCATAAGCGTTGGCCGCGAGCTGCTTCTGATTGCGCTCGAATTCCGTCCAGTCGATGTAGCCTTCGTGGTGCTCCTTGAGCAGCACGTCCCATTCTTCAAACGGTTTGCGGTGCTTGTAGCTCTTGCGTGCGCGGCCCTCTACGATTGCCGTCTGCTTCCCGCTTTTGCCGTACGCGTATGCCCCGGCGTAGAACGGATTCTTGAGCACCGAGATCACATTACGATAGCGTATCGGCGTCCAGTCGAAGTGCGTCAGTGTCCGGCCGTCGGAGGGGCGCGGAAAGTGAACCTGTTCGGCTCGCAGCGACAGCAGCACTTGCCGTGCGCTGCCCAGTTCGCGGAAACGGGCGAAGACCAGACGTATGACTTCCTGCAATCGCAGGTTCGGATCGAGACCCAATCCAACTTCTCGATGCCAGATGTAACCCACCGGTACGCTGATCCGCAATTCGCCACGGTGAGCCTTGCCGCGTGCGGCATCGAGCATGCGGGTACGCAGAACGTTGAGCTCGAATTCACTGATGCTGCCCTTCATGCCGAGCAGCAGCCGGTCGTTTGGCCGACACGGATCGTACAATCCATCCAGGTCGATTACCCGCGCCTCTACGAGGCCGCAAAGTTCGAGCAGATGGTGCCAGTCGCGCCCGTTGCGCGCGAGACGTGATGCGTCCAGGCAAAGGACAGCTCCAACTTCGCCCGCACAGAGCAATGCCACAAGGCGCTCGAACCCGGGCCGAGCCACCATTCCGCTTGCCGATCGACCCAGATCATCATCGATAACCTCGATGTCGCGGAATCCACGACGCTTTGCTTCTTCCACCAGTTCGTATTGGCGGCGCTGGCTTTCCAGATTCATCTGGACCTGAGTCTGGGTCGACTGCCGAACATAGACTACCGCCTTGCGATTGAGCAAAAGCGCTGGCAAACGATCAATGTTCGTCATCGTCATGCTCCTTCGCGGTGACGACGCCGGCGGCCTGCATCAGCAGGCTCGCAAGATGTGTAATTGCCCTTGTGCGCTGGGCCGAGCTCATCCCCTGAAGTTCGACGGGGTCGAACGTCATGTTCATTTGTCGCGGCACCGACCACGGCGACTGCAGGCCTGCTGGAACGACGTTGGGCGGCTTGTCCATTGCGTTTCTCCCGGACGGTGTTGGAATCGTCCGGCGAGTTTCCTCGCAAATGTCGATCGACAAGCAGTTGATGCAGATCGCACAACGCCGCCACAGTGACCCTCGGCTCACCCAGTTTCATGGCTGAACACGCGGCAGGATCGAGCATCCAT
The DNA here is from genome assembly GCA_001274695.2 of Azoarcus sp. PA01. Lineage (NCBI taxonomy): Bacteria > Pseudomonadati > Pseudomonadota > Betaproteobacteria > Rhodocyclales > Zoogloeaceae > Azoarcus > Azoarcus sp. PA01. The sequence goes on from LARU01000001.1 coordinate 127,290, forward strand.
GCTGCAATTACTTTGACTACGCAAGGGTCGGATTCAACGTGAACTACGTGGCCTCGGCCACGCTGCTCGATGTCGCGAACCTTGACGCGGCGCCCATACAACGGATGCCATCGATAATGGACTTCAGCTTCCTGCCCGATATGGGCAGAATGAACGGGAACTGGCATTGGGACGCAAGAATTTCCTCTTCGGCGGCTCGGATGCCGGGGGCGAGCGCGCAGCAGCCCTCTACAGCCTGATCGGTTCGGCCAAACTCCACGGTCTCGACCCGCAAGCGTACCTGCGCGACGTGCTCGGACGCATCGGTGAGCATCCGATCAACCGGATCGAAGAACTGTTGCCCTGGAATCTGGACCGCGACCCATCCGAACTCCTGCGCAAGGCGGCCTGACCATGGGCACTGTCGTACGACTTGCGAAGGCGCGGCCCGCGCCGCACCGGCTGCAACTGAGGATTGAACTCGCCTGGATCAAACCGGCCATCTGGCGCCGCGTGGTCGTGCCGGAAACCCTCACGCTGCCGAAGCTGCACCAGGTCATCCAGGCCGTGATGGGCTGGCTCGACTGCCACCTGCACGAGTTCGAGATCGCGGGCGAGCGCTACGGCATCCCGGATCCCGATTACGACTTCGAACCCGTGCGCTCCGAACAGCGCGTGCGGCTCGCGACTGCGCTGGGCGGCGCCAAGTCGTTTCGCTACGTCTATGACTTCGGCGACGACTGGGAGCATCGCATCAGGGTCGAACGCCGCCTGCCGCCCGACCCGCTCTTCAACACCGCGCTCTGCCTTGCCGGCGCCAATGCCAGTCCGCCCGAGGATGTCGGTGGCGAACCCGGCTACGCGGACTTCGTCGCCGCGATGGCCGACCCGAACCATCCCGAGCACCACGCCATGCTCGCATGGCACGGGAAGTCCTTCGACCCGACCGCCTTCGACATCGAGACCGTCGATTTGCGCCTGCACAAAATCAAGCTCTGAACGTCAAGACGGTCTGGGGCGGACGCTTACCTTTGAGCGACTGCTTTCCTCGAAGCTTAATGACGGCGTTGGATCGGATCCGACTGTAGGCTGAAGTGACAAGCGGTCATTGACCGCGACAAGCAGACGAAGGGCAGGTAACCAGCGCATTCCCGACCGACGCGTGCCGCAGGCTCAATGGCCCCTCAGGCCGACAAACAGACATGCGGCCAGTGTTTTTCCGATAAGAGATTGACGATAAGCGGCCCCTCGCATTCATCCACTGACCCCGAAAACCACGCTAATCGGCGAACTCCCCTTGTGACTCTGATACTCAACCGCCCCGTGATAGATGAACGGCGCCCCCCTCCCGCCCTCCAGTTTCGTTTCCCGCACGAACAGGTGCAGTGAAATGCCGAGCTTGCGATGCTCAATGATCTCCCGCCCGCGCTTGCTATCGGGCGTTGTCGAGTTCTGGCTCTGCCAGTGAAAGGTGTGCTCGTCGATCCAGTGGTCGAGGTAGCGGTGATCTTCGGCCTTGCCTTGCTTGTTCAGCGTCACGAGTAGGACGTGTGCCTTCTTCTCATTCAGCACGACATGGCCGCTGTTCCAACTTCCCGGGTTGAAGGTCTCACCGAACAGCGCCGGAATATCCTCGCGCATGAAGGGTTCGCCAATCGCGAGTTCGAGCGGATCGATGACCTCCTTGAAGCGCGCCAGCGTGCGCATGTCGTCTGTGGCGAGCAGGTCCTCGTAGTCGGGATTGTTCGCCTTCAAAAGGTAGCTGCCGTCACGCGTTTTGGTGACCACGCGAAGCAAGTACTGGTTGTCGCCGGCTTCGTCTTGGCGTTCGATCGCCATGACGCTGCCGGTGATCGAACCTGCGTTTGTCGGGCCGACGAGTTCGAGTAGCAGGTAATCGCCGTCTCGGACGGGGTTCTTGCCGCCGTTCATGGAGTTGCCCGAGGCGCGGGCGATGAAATTGCGGGCGGGGTCGAGGTGGCCGTGGCGGTGTCCGAGGCTGCGGTGCTCTTCGGCGTCCGCGCTGCCGGTGCGGAAATGTCCGCAGGCGATCTTGAGGTTCGGGAAGTAAGGTAGTTCGGTGCGCTTAGGAGCCGGACGTTGGAAGGGGACGACGTTGCCGGGCACCGGCGTGCTGGTGATGCGGCGGACCTCGTAGGCGGCGAGGCGGTAGTCGACGAGTTCCTGCACCAGCGCGGCAAAGGTCTCGCGGTCTGCCGCGGCGACCTCGAAAGCAGGTTGCAGGCGCTCTTGCACGATGCTGAAAAACCTCGCACTCGCATTGGCTTGATTGCCGCCGACCCAGGCATTCACCGGATTCCTTCGCCAGTAGCGCTGCCACGCCTCGCTGATGCCGTCTGCTGAATCGGTCGATGTGTCAGAGAGGTCCACGAGCAAGGGGCGTCGACGCTGCAAGACTTGCCAGGAGCGCTCGGCGAGTGCAGGCAGGCCGGGTGGAGTGCTCCACCCGTCGAGCTCTTGCAGCGCTTCAAGTAGCACCATCTTGAAGCTCTTCGTCATCTGGGTGACTTCCACTTCACGCAGAAACGCCTTGTGCTTTTCTGCGACCGCGGTTTCCTCCGGGCCGAGGTCGCCCATTTCTCCGACGAGTTCGAACCAGCTGCCGAACTGCTGCCTCGCGCGGCCGACGTTGGCACCGCTGCGATAGAACTCGGCGAGCGTCGGCCGACGGCCGAAACCGTTTTTCAGGGCCTCGTATTCTTTGGCGAGGCCGTCGGTGTCGAGCGACTTCAGGAAGTCGATCAGTTGCAGGTCGTAATTGATGAAGCAACCATCGGGTAGAGCAAGCACGTTCTTCTCGACCTTACGCGCGAAGTCGGCGAGCTGGCGATAACTGGCGCCAATGCCGGTCAGCGCTTGTGGCTTGTGCAGGAAGCTCACGTGGTTGCCGATGAAGTCGAGCACGACGAGCTTATCTTTTCCATCCGCTTTGCGCAGACCGCGGCCGAGTTGCTGCAGGAAGAGGATTTTGGATTCGGTGGGGCGCAGCATCATCACCGTGTCGATCGCCGGCAGGTCGACGCCCTCGTTGAAGAGGTCGACCGAGAAGATGATCTGCAAACGGCCGCCGGCGAGGCGCTCGAGCGCTTCGGCGCGGCTCAGCGGGGAGCCGCCGTACACCGCGGCGGCGGAGACCCCGGCGCGGCCGAACTGCTCGGCCATGAATTCGGCCTGTCGGATCGATACGCAGAACGCGAGCGTGCGTTGCTGCGCGCGCTCGCGCCATTGCTGGAGCGCATGGCGGGCTCGCGCGAGCGTGGCGAGCTTGTTCGATAGCTGCTCCGGGTCGAAGCGGCCGTAGCGCCATGGGATTTCGCGGTAGTCGACTGACTCGTCGTAGATGCCGAAATAATGGAACGGTGCGAGCAGCTTGGCGGTAATGCCGTCAAACAGGTTGCAGGTGTAGACGAGGTTGTCGTCGCACAGCGAAAGAATGTCCGATTGGTCGCTGCGATCCGGTGTTGCGGTGAGGCCGAGCAGGAACTGCGGCGCGAAGTGAGTGAGCAGGCGGCGATAGGTGGCCGCGGCGGCATGGTGAAATTCGTCGATGACGACGTAATCGAAGTGCTGCGGCGCAAAGCGCTCGAGATGCTCGGCGCGGCTCAGTGTTTGCACCGAGGCGCACAGCACGTCGACCTGGCTGTCGCGTGCCTGTCCCATGTAGAAGCCGACGCGCGCCTTCGGACGAATGCGCAGGAAGGTTTCGGCAGCTTGGCTGAGGATTTCCTCGCGATGGGCGACGAAGAGCACACGACGCGCGCCGGTCTGCTCGGCGTCGAAGGCGGCGAGCCAAGTCTTGCCGAGGCCGGTGGCGAGCACGACGAGACCGCGGCGATAGCCTTCGGCACGACTGGCGGCCAAGGTTTTGAGCGCGCTGCTTTGCACCGGTGTGGGTGTCGGTGGCGCTTCGACCTCTTCGGTCCCCGGTGCGACCACGCGCTCAGCGCGTATGCGGCGAGCTTCGTAACGATCGATCCACGCGTCGCTAAGCGAGGCGGTGCGTGGATCGCGAAACAGCGCCTCGAAGCGCGCGCGGGCCTCCAAAAATCCGTCGTCGCCCGGGTAATCGACGCGGTAATTCCATTCCAGACCGTCTTTCAGTGCCTGTCGGCTGATGTTGCTGGAGCCGATGAAGGCAGCACCATGCAGTCCGCCGTCGCCTTTGAGGTGCGCGAACAGGTAGGCCTTCATGTGGAAGCTGCTGCCAGCGGACTCGTAGACGCGCACTTGTGCACCTTGCTCCTGCAGCAGCATCAGCAGGCGCAGGGCTTCGGGATCGGTGACGTCGAGGTAATCGCTGGTGATGATGCGCAGGCGAGCGGGAGGGCGCGCGCGTTCGCCGTCCACGCCGAGCGCAGCATGCAGGTCGGGCAGCAGCAGGCGCAGACCGGTGGTCTTGACGAAGGCCACGGCGAGGTCGATTTCGTCGGCCTGGGCGATCGCGGCGCACAGGTGCGGCAGAAAGGGATTCGGGGTGCCGCCCGTGATGAGTTTGCGGCTCGCGACGTCCGCACGACGCACGAGCGCGTTCAACCAGTGTTCTTCACGCCCGGGGCGTTGGTCGACCGTCGTCCAGCATTCGACTGCATCTAATTCCGCCTGCTCGGCGATCCAGCCGCGCAGCCGCATCTCGTTCGCGTCCGTGAAGTGCCGCCCTTCGTGCGTGCGCTCGCCCTCGCCGAGCTTGAAGCTAAGATAGAGCGTGGCGCCAGGCTTGAGCGCGCGGCAGAGCAGGCGCAGGGCGTCGGGGATTTCGGCTTCGCGCACGTGCAGCAGGCTTGCGCAGGCCCAGATGCCATCGTAGCGGGCTTGCTCGTCCACTTCCTGGATACGCCGGACGGCGACCGGCCCGCCGAGGTGTTCGGCGGCGAGGCGGGCGAGCTCCGGGCTGGCGTCGAAGGCTGCAACGCGGTAGCCGGCGGCGATGAAAGCCTTGCTGTCGCGGCCAGAGCCGCAGCCGGCGTCGAGGATCAGGCCACCGGCGGGGACGTGGGCGAGAAAGCGCGCGTGCAGTGCGCTCATGTCGACGGCGACTGTATCGTCAAAGAAGCGCGCGGCGTTTGCGGCGTAGTAGGCGAGGGTGTTGGACATTCGGCGCAGCGAGCGAAGAGTGTCACGAGTATCCCATACAACTTCGTGAGCTTTCCCTCATGTACTGCGGGTAACGACAGCTTACCGTCGGCGCTGGTGACCGCGCATCGGATCGGTAGTACGCATTCACCGGAAGGAGAAGCTGCCCGCGCAGGGCGAATAGCAAAGACGCAAGACGGAAACGCTGTACCGTGTGTCACCTGGTAAGGAGCCGAAGTTGCTGGATGAGGGAAGCTATTCTTGGTCACCGTCGCGCTCGCGCGAGCAGCTTGCATTTGCTGAGGAGCGCCTGAAATCGTTGGGCTTTCAATGCTTGACCGACAACAATGTTCAAACATGGGTGGATGAGCGGGCCGATTACGTGGCGTATGCGGATCCCCGTCAGGCCGGAAGGCTGGAGTTCGAGGTCTGGCGCAACCCTTGCCCAAACGTATGGCTCCCAATTCGCGGCATCGGCACATGGCGGGCAGTTTCCCCCTGCTCGACTCGTGGAAAAATGATTTGCCCGAGAAATATTCTTATCGCGTAACCCAGTGTCTGGCACGTTAGTCTGCTGCATTACGCATGGCGGGTATTGCATGAGCACTAGGCCACCCGCAACGTCGAAAGTAAGGGGCGGGTGTGGGGCGGGGGCGGGCGGCGAAGTGGCGGGAAAAGGGGTAATTACCCTTTAGTAAGGGTAATGGAAAGGGTAGCAACTCAGGTCTGAAGCCATTCCTGGATGAGAACCGACGCACGTCCGCAGCATTGCTTGCCATTACCCACCTGCCCCAAGAGCGATTCTTCGGTAGTCAACCCAGCACCACCAATACCCTCAAAGCCCGGACTTGCTCCGGGCTTTGTCTTATCTGCCCGAAACGCCAGCCGTGGCGCGGGTTCCAGCGATGCGTGCGAAAGGTGCGGTCGCACCTGGAAGCCTACATTCGTCATAAATTACATAAAAATGAGGCAGAGAGGGCTCTCTACTCTCTGTTCGTGCGGAAGGCGGTTTCGCACGCGTCCTATACGAATCAATGGGTTGCGAAGGTGAATCGCCCCGGGTTTCGCGGAGGCCGTTTTGTGTGAGTCAGGCGGCGACCGCCTGCTCGCCAAGGCTGCGGTAATAGTTTGCCTCGGCTTCGGCTGGGGGAATGTACCCGATCGGCTCAAGTAACCGGTGATGGTTGAACCACGAGACCCATTCGAGGGTGGCCAGCTCGACCGCTTCGACGCTTTTCCAGGGCCCACGCCGGTGAATGACTTCTGCCTTGTAGAGCCCGTTGATGGTTTCGGCGAGCGCGTTGTCGTAGCTGTCGCCCCGGCTGCCGACCGACGGCTCGATGCCCGCTTCTGCCAGTCGCTCGCTGTATCGGATCGAGACGTACTGCGAGCCGCGATCGCTATGATGAATCAAAGCATTACGTTCGGGTTGGCGCGCCCACAGGGACTGTTCCAGCGCATCGAGGACGAACTCCGTGCGCATGGACCGGCTGACGCGCCAACCTACGATGTAGCGGGCGAAGACGTCGATGACGAAGGCGACGTACACGAAACCCTGCCAGGTCGAGACATAGGTGAAGTCGGAAACCCAGAGCTGGTTCGGGCGCTGCGCGGCGAACTGACGATTGACGCGATCGAGCGGACAAGGAGCAGCAGGATCCGGCCGGGTAGTCCGCATGACCTTGCCGCGCATGGCGCCGCGCAGCCCTTTGACACGCATCAACCGCTCAACCGTGCAGCGGGCGACCTCAAGGCCTTCGCGCCGCAACTGCCGCCATACCTTGCGCGCTCCATACACCTGCAGATTCGCCTGCCAGATCCGCTCGATGTGGTCCTCCAGCATCGCGTCGCGACGGGCCCGCGCACAGCGCAAAGCCGGATCGCGCCGGCGCGCCACGGCACGTCGATAAGCCGACGGGGCGACCTGCAGCACCTTGCAGATCGGCTCGACCCCGAAGTGCTCGCGGTGCGTGTCGATGAAACCGTTCATCACTTGTTGCGGCGGTCGAGCTCCGCCTGCGCGAAATACGCGCTGGCCAGGCGCAGGATCTCGTTGGCCTTCTTCAGCTCGCGGACCTCGCGCTCGAGTTCCCTGATGCGTTGCTGCTCGGCGTTCGTGAGCCCCTCGCGCTGGCCGGTGTCGCGCTCATGCTGGCGAACCCACCGGCGCAGTGTCTCCGCCGTGCAGCCAATCTTTGCCGCGATCGAGACGATCGCCGCCCACTGGGATTCGTACTGACCCTTGGCCTCACACACCATACGCACGGCGCGCTCGGTGACCTCGGGGGAGAACTTCGCTGTCTTTTTCATGGGCTCCATCTTCTCAAGAGTTGGAGCCTCCGCAAAACCCGGGGCGATTCATTGTGCCCATCTAGGATTGCAGAGTCAGTTGCGACAACTAAGAATGGGTTGCCCGGGGCGGTGTCCCGAGAAGTGGTGTAACAGCGTGAGGGAGTGAAGTGTTTGCCGTGGTGGCCCTGCAGGGCCACCACGGCGGGCGCGAAGTCGGCGGGTCATCGGAGATCTTCGGTAAGGTAGGAGTCGCGACACTTCAACCGAACCATGAGGAAGACCCCGATGACCCAAGACAGGATGCAGCTTTCCGAGCTGCTTGAGAAGGCCGGCGCCGACGACATCGTGCGCGAGATGATCGGCTTCGTCGCCCAGCGCCTGATGGAGCTGGACGTGGCCAATCGCTGTGGCGCAGCGCACGGCGAACGCAGCGAAGAGCGGACCAACTCGCGCAACGGCTACCGCGACCGCAACTGGGACACGCGTGCCGGCACGGTCGCGCTGCGCATCCCGAAGCTGCGCACGGGCAGCTACTTTCCGCCCTTCCTGGAGCCGCGGCGTACCGCCGAGAGAGCGCTCGCGGCGGTGATCCAGGAAACCTACGTGCAGGGCATCTCCACCCGCTCGGTCGATGATCTGGTGCAGGCCATGGGCATGAGCGGGATCTCCAAGAGCCAGGTCTCGCGCCTGTGCGCCGAGATCGACGAGCGGGTGCAGACCTTCCTGCAACGCCCGATCGAGGGCGACTGGCCCTACCTGTGGATCGACGCCACTTACCTGAAGGTGCGCGAGGCCGGCCGGATCGTCTCGGTGGCCGCCATAATCGCCATCGGTGCGAACACCGATGGACGACGCGAGGTGCTGGGCATGCAGGTCGGCGCCTCTGAGGCCGAGCCGTTCTGGACCGGGTTCCTGCGCAGCCTCACCCGGCGCGGGCTGCGCGGCGTCAAGCTGGTGATCTCCGACGCCCACGAGGGGCTCAAGGCCGCCGTGCGCAAGGTGATCTCGGCCAGTTGGCAGCGCTGCCGGGTGCATTTCATGCGCAACGTGCTCGTGCATGCGCCGGCCGGGCAACGCCGTGTCGTCTCCGCCCTGGTCGCGACGATCTTTGCCCAGACCACCGAGCGCGCAGCGCGTGACCAATGGCGCACGGTCGCCGACCAGTTACGCGAGCGCTTTCCGAAGATCGGAAAGCTGATGGACGAGGCCGAGGACGACGTGCTGGCACACATGAGCTTCCCGAAGGAGCACCGCACGAAGATCCACAGCACCAACCCGCTCGAGCGCCTCAACGGCGAGATCAAGCGCCGTACCGACGTCGTTGGCATCTTCCCGAACGAGGCCTCGATCTACCGTCTGGCAGGGGCCTTGCTGCTCGAGCAGAACGACGAATGGGCCCTGCAGCGCCGTTACATGACGCTGGAAACGCTCGCCGAAGTTGGTGACAATTCCAACGTCAGCCTGCCTGCGGTCGCAGCCTGACACGGGCTCCTGCCAAACCGGAGACGATGACCCGCCGACCGCTTCTGCTGACGATTCTTACACCACGCCCCGGGACACGATCCCCCTGGCCGCGAAGCCACGCGTACATATCGGCGGATTGCTTGTCCTTCCCGTATGTCAGGTGCAGCAGAATTTGCACAGGCCTCGGGACGTTGCGCCCGGACTCATAGCGAGAACCACCGCTTTGCGTGACGCCGACACGGCTCCAGAACTCCGACTGGTTCATCGCGTGCTTTTTCCGAAAGCTGCGGATGTCCTCGCCAGTCTTGAAGCACAGCGCTGGTTGCTGTCGTGGCTTCTTTTGGGGGCGTTCAGTCATGACGCGGCTAGTCTCCTTATGGTAGCGAAGGACGTCATATGGAAGTATGCCACGGGCAATGGTCCGTGCAGCGCGCCCTGCTATGTCGTCGGTATGATGAACGATGAACGGTGTCGTGAGATTGCAGGGGATCCGCGCTGGACGTTGTAGGTGCGCTGGTGCCATGCGGCGCGCTGGGTGGATCTGGGCAGACGCGCCTCGGGACCGGTGCGACGAGTATGGCGCAACTCAGACAGTACCGTCGGGACTGCCGGTAACGGCCAGTTGGTCATTGCCAGCTTGAAGCGGAACGCCCACAGTGAACGTCGTAGCAGTCATGGGCTAGGATTACTGGGACTAAAACCATGGTAGAAAAAGCGGGCCGGAGTCGGACTAGACCGAGACCTTGATGCGTAGTTAAGGAAGACAGCTGCTGATTCGAGCCGGAACCCGGCGGCTACCGAAACGCCTATTCATATCTCATCCTGAAAGCCTCAGTCCAGCTTCTCAATGTTGGCGCGCAACATGCCGAGCTCGAGGGTGATCTGGCGCGTGCCAAGCATGCGTGCCGGATTGGGGAAGCACTTTGCAACTGGTGCGTGGCCGACGACGCGATAGACGCGCCACAATTCGTAGCGAGCGCGCTCGCGTAACGCCTTTTCGAACTCCTTGCGCGGCCAGTCGAATCGGCCATCGACGCCCGTAGTTGACTTTACTTCGATCCAACGTGGTCGCCCATGTGCGTCGATCGAGCGGATGTCGTGGTCGGCACCGGGTTCTTCACGCGAGGTCCAAATGACGTAGCGTTCGGGCTCTGCATAACCCATATCGTGCACTTTCTGTAGCTCCATGCGATAGATGAGTTCTTCGCCGCGCCGACCTAAGAGGCTAGCGCGCTCGATTTCGGCAGGCGTCGGTGGAAGCCAGCCCCTGGACGATCGGCTCCCACCGCGGCCCGAGGGGCCGCGTGGCTCGATCTCTGTGCCCTTCTTCGATGCGACGGTCAGCGAAACATCATCGAGGTTTGGCAGTTCAAAGAGCGGGGGCGGTGGCGGCGGATTGGTTGAGAGCGGCGGCGCCAGATCGACGGGGCCGACTGCCTCCGCGTTCGTAGAGCCGCCCGTGTCGAGATTGTCGAAGACTTGGCGCAATGCAAGTTCCTCGGCATCATCGTCACTATCGTCATCGTTGTCGAGATCGATGCTGTCTTCTTCCTCGTCCGCCCATTGGCGGCCATGAGGAATGCCCATCCGATCGAGGTATTCCGTGAGCTCCTCATGAGTGCCGCAGAGGAGAAGCGGAAGGAAGGCGTTGGCAATGCTGCGCATCGTCGCCACGCTAGTCGCTCCCGCGATCTCGGCAAGCGCTTCAGCGAGCAGCAACTGAAAGCTGTTCTTGGTCTTCGGGGGAATGACGCCAATCCGTTCTCTGCTGACGGCGACCTGTGCGGGGACGAGAACACTCGCGCCACCTACGCTGTATCGCCGCTCCATACTCTGGAAGAAGGCAATTTCGCGGACGGCGGCAAGGCGCGCTTCGATCGTTGCCAGATCCGAAGGCTCGAAGCCCGGATGGCCATGTCGGTTCCGGTATGCGATCTCATACAGTGCTTGCGCAAAAAGCGGCCGGCGCAGCATGGCAAGGACCCGCTCGCTCTGCTTGGGCTTGTACCAGAATGGCGGTCGCCCCAAGAGACCGAGCACCGGCGCACTCGTGCCCGCGATCGCAGACAGTGGGCGGATGCCGAGACCGACGAAAAATGCGCGAGCCTGCTCAGACCGTTCGATAACCCCGATCCCGCTATTTGCGTTGCGAAGCGCCTCTTCGAGCGCCTGAAAGTCAGGTTCGACGAGCTTTCCGGCACGCAATTCGCCAAGCGTGAAGAGCCGCGCTCGATCGTCGATTAAGCAGCGAACATCCTCGAGCCCCTGCGGCAGTCCGAAGCTTCGGCGCGCGCTGTAGGCTTCGAGTAGGATGCGCCGGCGACGGGTGTCGAGCGGCGTGTCCTTTGCCCAATCGGTCCCCACGTGCCGGAAGAAGTGCGCCCAATGGCCATCGGTCGATTGGGCCGGCGCGCCAAGCTCTTGATAGGCGCGGCCGACTTCATCGGAATAGCGGTAGAGCGGGATCGCCTCGGCTAACGGTGCTGCCGTCCGAGGTCCGACGAGGATTTCCGAGGGCGCATAGTATCCGTCTTGTACCCAGCAGATCGGCATCTTGACAATCTCGGACTTGGCGCGACGCTCGCGCCCGATCGCCTCCACGAGCGTGGGATAGAGCAGATCTGGCCGATTAGGCGCTCTGCACTCTACCCGACCGCGCTTGATGATATCGAGAAGGGTCTCGGAATCGGGCGCGATCTTGAGTTTCAGCTTACGATAGAGAAGATCGTTGGTCCCGCCGACAACCCGGTCATCGTCGCCAATGCATAACCGATTGGTTGTTGTGTCGAGATGCAGCATGGCCGGGGTGACAAGCCGACCTGACCGTGCCTTGATGCAGGGGATTGCCCGCAATTCGTCGATTTCTGCAGGGCGCAGCAACTTCAGATTCTCGGTGAGGAGCTTTTCAAACCGCTCCGCCATCTCGGGTCGATCGGCGAGGCCGCGAGCGTAGCGCACGAGATCCGAGCCGTTCAGGGTGTTCCGGATCCGCAGGCGTCCCATCAGATCGGGCGCGTTCAACATCTCCTTCGACGGCGCGTCGATGGCCGGGTCGAGCAGGCGGGCGAGCGGTTTCTTAAGATGCACCATGGCGCTCGGGACGACCCACTGGTCTCGCTGGTTCTTGACCACCGGATTGTTGCGCAGCGCCGTCAGGGCGCGCCGGCTGATCGGTGTCTTTCGCGTCAACAGCTTTCGGTAAAGGATTTCGCGCTCCCGATCATCGGGGGCGGCCGTGGCCGCGCGCTCGGCAGCGTCGATCAGCCATTGCTCCTCGTTGAATGTCCGGCAGTGGCTAGAAATCGCTTTGAAGGGAACGAGCTCCGGATGCAGCCTGTTGGCCTCCGGCTCTGGACAGTCGGCCCAGAGATCGGGATCCACGATCATGAGTTGGGTGGCGGGTCTGAGCTCGCCGGATGCGCTCAGAGTGGAGGACGTGTTGCCGAGATCGGCCTTATGCTGCTTGGTCAGGCGGCGCGGATAGGCCGACAGCGCAGCGGCGAGGCGCTTCTGCATGTCGATACCGGCGAGGGCGCGGCTGAAGTCCGTGAAATGGAAGTTGGCGCCGTCGCCGACCTTGGTCTCAAGACCGTCCTCATCCTTGCCCGCGCATCGCAATCGGACCAGCGAGGAGGCAGTGAACCGCTTGGCGCCGCACTCGGCGACCAGATCGCATAGCGCTTTGTCGGCGGCGAGGGCCGGATCGAGATAGCGCTTGTCACTGAGGAATCCGGCATACTGTTCTTCCGTCGGCAGCACGATCTCGCTTGCTGAAGCGAAGTGGTCCTCGCCCTTTCCCTGCGTGGGCCAGCAGGCGTCCTTTGCGAGCCGTTCGGCGACCTTGGTCACGAAGTGAGCTGGGCTCGCGGCGCCGTCGCCGAAAAGCGCCTTGAAGGAGTCGGCACCATATCGGCCGAACCAGTCGGCCTTGAGCAGATCGACGGTCAGATCTACGGCCTGATCGATGAGCCAGTCGTTCCAGACGTGGTCGTTGATCCCGCTACGATCGGTATTGAGTTCGAACGGCGCGCTGACGCTGACGACGCAACCAGTGCGGGAGGAAGGCGTCTTCAGCGGATAGTAGAAATAACCGTGCTGGGCGAGATCGATGCGCCGACGTGCGATCGGGACGGAGACCGCGATCTTTAGCCGCCCGCCGGGCAGCTTGTAATAGGCAGGGAAGCGGCGTGCGGCATGATCGGCCGGGATCTCGATCGACCGGAAGAATTCCTCCTCCTGGAACGGCACGCCCCTGTCGTCGCCATCGATGAGTCTCCCGCTCCGCGCCACCATGGTGACGCCCGGGGCACGGCAGTGTTCGGGCTTCGCGTCCTGCCTCCAGCGCAGCATCCGGCCCGTGCGAATCGAGCGGATATTCACCTCGCGCAGGCCGCGCTTCTTGCCGCTGAGCGCCAGCTTTACTAGCGTATCCGGCATTCCCGCCGCCATCAATCTGATGGCATGCTCCTCGCGCTCGACGGTGAAGGCCTCAAGCCTCTCGGTCGATTTCTGCCGGTACTGCACGTAGACACGAACACCCTTCTCGCCCCGCCACGCCGGGTCGCGCTCGCGCCCCGTTTCCTGGGTCTGAAGATCGAGCAGCGCGACCTGCCCGCCGGAGCGCACGTGGATTTCGTCACCAAAGCGGAAGAGCGAGCGCAGGCCGAAATTCTTCGAACCAATGCCGTTTTCTTTCGGCGCCACCACCTCTGCTTGCCGGCTGCCCATCACATTGCCGGTGCCGACGATCACCGAGAGCCGTTCCCATCCGTTGCGGTCAATGTTTCGGCCCGTGCCGGCTACCTCAAGCGAGCTGCTCCCGAAGGTGAGCGTCAGCGTCTCGCCGCCGCCATCATATTCGTTCTGGACGAGCTCGCGCAGTACGTCGCTCGCATCATGTCCCGCGACAAACTGCTCGATGAAGCTAGAGCCGATCCTGGTTCGCCGGCTGCCGCTGAAGTCGGGCGGCGCATAGTCGGGCTCTTTGACGGAAGGGGGGAGGATGCAGGCCTTTCCACGATTCCGAGCAGATCGGCTTGGGGGTGTGACCTCAGTCGTTCCACCCGGCCGCTCTAATTCCTCTGTTGCTAAATTCTTGTCCAAACTTCGCACCGCGCCGCTAGGATGATGGCAGCATCGTAGCGCGCACGTCATACACGCGCAACGACGCACGAAGGTTTGCTTTTTGTTGAGCGAGAGGCCGAGGCTGAGCGATTACGCAGGTGAGCGATCCCTAGTTCAGCGTCCGCAAATAGGTGCGTTGCTGCCGCTAACAAATCAATGCGGCAATGTCGCCTTAGGTTTAGGTTTGTTTGACGTCTGCCCTCCACGTGCCGAGGCTGGATGACGCGAGAGCGCCTGCGGGCAGACGTTGAATAAACCTCCAGGGACGAAACCGCGGAATGCTGCCGCGCGGTTTGGGCAGGGCGCGACCTATGGGAATTTGAAGTCAGTCGCTGTTCCCGGGATGGCCGGTGATTGGCGCATCGAACCGTCGGCCACGCACAGCTCGACACCGACGGCGGTCATTGGCGCCACGATCGCGCGTGCCGGAAGCGGCGAATGCTGGCGAGAAGGCATCGAACAACAGCCGGCCGCTGCCGGCGCCGGGAACTCGGGCGCCGATGCTGTCGTGTGACGAAAGAGCTGCAGGCGGTGCATCATGGTGGTGCGCGAATCGGCTGTCGACGCATGATGATCTCGACGACCAGCATGGCGCTGCCGCAGCAGCGACAGACGAAGGTTGGCGGTGGCGTGACGGCGCTTTCGTTGTCGATCGGTTCGGGTCGAGGCACATCGAGCAAGGCACGCGCCGTGGCCAGATTCTGCTGTCGCCCGGCATTGGCCAGCAGTCCGTAGTGACGGATGCGGTGGAAACCCGTTGGCAACACATGCAGCAGGAAGCGCCGCATGAACTCATCGGCGGCAAGCGTCATCGTCTTGTGGCGGGTACGCCCCTTGGCGCGGTAGTCCTTCCAGCGGAAGGACACGCCGTGCTCATCCATCGCCACCAATCGGCGGTTCGAGATGGCCACCCGGTGGGTGTAGCGGGAGAGGTAGGCCAATACGGCCTCGGGACCGGCGAACGGACGCTTGGCATACACCACCCACTCGCACCTCTTCAGCGGCACCAACCACCGGCCGAACGCGCCGGCATCGGCCAGGGGCGCGTGCTCGCCGAAGAATTGCAGCTGGCCGGCGCGATAGAGCTTCTCGAGTTCCTCGATGAAGCGCCGACGGAACAAGCGCGACAGCACGCGCACCGGCAGGAAGAACCCGCGCCGGCAAGCGACCCAGCGTTTGCCGTCTGGAGAAATTCCACCGCCGGGGACGATGCCATGCACGTGGGGATGATGCGTCAATGCCGAACCCCAGGTGTGCAGGATCAAGGTGGCGCCGATCTGGACGCCGAGGTGTTTCGGATCGGCGGCGATCGTCGTCAGCGTTTCCGCTGCGACGTCGAACAACAGCCGGTAGATCACCGCCTTGTTGGTGTAGGCGATGGCGCTGATCGGTTCGGGCAGCGTGAAGACGATGTGGTAGTACTCGACGGGCAGCAGATCGGCCTGTCGGGCCTCGAGCCAGCGCTGCGCGGCACGCGCCTGGCACTTGGGGCAATGTCGATTGCGGCAGGAGTTGTAGCTGATCTCCTCATGCCCGCAGGCATTGCAACGCAATGCGTGTCCGCCCAGCGCCGCGGTACGGCACTGTTCGATGGCCGACATGACCTTGAGCTGACCGAGGCTCAGGTGGCCTGACTGCTTTGCTCGCCACGCGGGGCCATGGGTGCGGAAGATGTCGGCGACCTCCAGGGCAGGCCGCCCCATGGCCGCGCTACGCGGAGTTCAGCTTCTCCAACGGGCTGACGACCTCGCGCAGGATGTCGGTGGCGACCTGGGCATACAGGGCGGTGGTTTCCAGCTTCTTGTGCCCGAGCAGGACCTGGATCAGGCGGATGTCGACCTTCTGCTCCAGCAGGTGGGTGGCAAAGGCATGGCGCAGCGAGTGCATCGATACCCGCTTGTCGATGCCCGCTTCGTCGGCGGCGGCGTGGATGGCGCGGTCGAGTTGCCGGGCGCTGAGGTGTCGGACCGGATCCTGACCAGGGAACAGCCAGCCGCCATCGAGCATCTTGCCCTGCGCATGGGCCACTCGCCACCACACGCGCAGCCGTTGCAGCAGCAACGGCGAAAGCATCGCATAGCGATCCTTCTGGCCCTTGCCTTGTTCAACCCGCAGCGTCATGCGCTGGCTGTCGATGTCGGCGACCTTCAAGGACACGACTTCGCTGATGCGCAGGCCCGTCGCATAGGCCAGTGCCAGGGCGGTTTGGTGTTTCAGGTTGCCGGTCGCAGCGATCAGGCGCTTCACCTCGTCCGGACTCAGGATCACCGGCAGCTTGCGCGGCAGATGCACCGGCTGCATCTTGGCCATCAGCTCGGGACGGTCGAGCGTGACGGTGAAGAAGAATTTCAAGCCGCAGATTGCCGCGTTGAGCGACGTGGGCGAGGTCCCGTGATCAACGAGGTACAGCTGGTAGTTCCGCAGATCCTCGACGGTCGCGGTATCCGGCGAGCGCCCAAGATACTTCGCGAAGTAGCGCACGGCGCGCACGTACCCTTCCTGGGTTCGATCGCCCAGCTTGCGCATCCGCATGTCCTCGATCATGCGCTCGCGCAACGGACTGATGCTCGGCTTCTGGGTTTCCATGGCTTGCTCCTGTCGAAAACGAGGCGGATCGCCTCATTTCCAACATGGCAGAGCACTGCCAATGCACACCCGCGACGTCCTGACCGTCCGAAGCGGTTCAGCACGCCCTACCGCGCGAGCGGTTTAGTCCATGGCCGAGCTGCTGACCATGAGCCGTCTCATCCTGCTACTGCAATGCGCAAGGATGGGACATCCACGGACTCGAAGCCGAATGGCGGGAATGGCGGGCGAAGAAGCAGATCGCGCCGCGCAGTCCGGAGCGGCCCTTCCTGGCCTTCTGCAAGCGGCGAGGACCACCATCTTGACGCAAGCGTTGAATTCGTCCGTGTCGAATAGCGAGTGGGCCGTCAAGCGGCCTGAACTACTGAAATATTCGCTGCTGCCAATCAACCGATTGCTGCACGACGTAGCGCAATGGGATGAAGCCGCGATTTGTAAGCGTTCCGATGACCTGCTCGTCCGGGCGCTCAAAATCTGGCCTCGCCATGTCTGAGCCTCGCACTGGGTCGGACAGGCGGCACCTGCACCGAGCGAAGTCGGAATACGACTAGGGAGTGAAGCCGGTCTTGCGGCCGGCTTTTTTTCTAGACTGTTTATGATTGATAAAGGACGTTATCATTCATGAAACTAGGGATAAAGGGACGAGAAGGGCGGCGAGGATGCCAGCCGAGATGGCAGGTTCATCGAGGCCGCGGACGCATTGTGGCTAAAGTACCGCACAACCTGTTCCTTGCCTACGATACCAATATTTGGTATATATAAATATTGGAAAGGAGAGCCCCGCCATGGCAAAGAACACCAGCGTGACGCTCGGCGAGCATTTCGAAGGCTTCATTACCAGCCAGATTGCCCAAGGCCGCTACGGTTCGGCAAGCGAAGTCATCCGCGCATCCTTGCGTCTGCTCGAAGAACATGAGCAGAAGGTGGAAGCCTTGCGCCGCGCCCTGATCGAGGGCGAGGAAAGCGGCGAGGACTCGCCCCTCGATTTGCAGGAGATCAAACGGGCCGCGCGGCGGCAAGCCGGTCTGGATGCGTAGGCCAGACAGGACCTGATCGGAATCTGGCGCTACCCCTACGAGGAATGGGGCGAGCAACACGCCGACAGATACCTGGACGAGCTCGAAGCCGGCATCGCCCGGTTGCAGGATCATCCCGGGCTCGGTCGCATGCGGGATGAGGTCAGGCAAGGCTATCGCTCACTCGGCATCAATCATCATGTCGTCTTCTACACCGTGGAGGGCGAGGTGATTCGCATCATCCGGGTGCTGCATGCCCGGATGGACCCGGACAGTCATCTGTAGATCATCCGGGGAGAAGCCCCTGCGGCCTGGCCGTTTCTTCCGCCCCGTCCGGCGGGCCGATTCTTCTAGTGTAGGGGCGCTAAAGGTTTTATGGTGGATGTTCATACATCCAGGTTCGATCATGGCAAACGATTCGACGACAAGGTGGACGGTGACGGTTTCCAGGGAAACCGATTTCGCACTGCGCGCTTTTCTGGGGGCTCAGGGAATGCGCAAGGGCGACATCTCCCGCTTCATCGAGGACGCCGTGCGCTGGCGGATGTTTGATCAGAACGTGCAGGCCATCAAGGCGCGCAACGCCGATATCCCCACCGATGAGCTGCAGGCGGCCATAGGCGAGGCCTGCGCCGCCGTGCGCGTGGATCGTTTCAGTGCGCGAATTCACGGCCCTGAAAGGAATGGCACGTGATGACTAATGGCGGCAGACGTTCGGAAGAGAAAAACGCGGAGCATGAGCCGGGTGAACCCAAAGCTCTCCGCGCGGATATCAGCCAGGGGATGACGGCCCTGATGGCCGGTCGGATCACCGACTTTGACATAGACAGGATCGTCAAACGTGGGAGAGTGCTCCTTGCAGAAAGAGGAGGCTTCGACGCATGAGCGAAGGTCTGGACCAGCCGGCAGCAGCGGCGAAGCTGCCTGCGCGGCAAGCGGCAGGAGGATTGGTCCTCCCCGCCCTGTTCTGTCCGAATGAGTCGACCAGCCGGCGCTTCATTGAGTTCTTCACCGCCAACATCCGTAACCCCAACACGCGCCGCGCCTATGGGTGGGCCGTGGTCGGGTTCGCCGCCTGGTGCGAGCAGGAAGCCCAGATCACAGTGCTGCGCGACATTGAGCCGGTGCATGTCGCCGCCTATGTCGAGACGCTGCAGACGCGCCTGTCGGCCCCCTCGGTCAAGCAGCACCTGGCCGCCATCCGCATGTTGTTCGACTGGCTGGTGGTCGGCCAGGTCGTCGCGATCAATCCGGCGAGCGCTGTGCGCGGCCCGAAGCACTCGGTCAAGAAAGGCAAGACGCCGGTGCTCGCCGCAGACGAGGCCCGCGCTCTGCTCGACGCGATCGATGTCAGCACGGCCGTGGGCCTGCGCGATCGCGCCCTCATCGGCCTGATGGTCTACACCTTCGCCCGAATCGGCGCGGCGCTCAAGATGCGGGTTGAGGATGTCTATGTGCAGGGCCGGCGCAGCTGGGTGCGGCTGCACGAGAAAGGCGGCAAGCAGCACGAAATGCCCTGTCATCACAATCTCGAGGAGTATCTGCACGCCTATATTGAGGGCGCGCAGCTCGCCGGCGCGGGCAAGGCCTTCCTCTTCCGCACCGCCATCGGCCACACCGGCAGACTCTCGGAGCGCCCGATGTCCCAAGCCGACGCCTATCGGATGATCGGTCGCCGCGCGGCCAACGCCGGCATCCTCACCCGCATCGGCAATCACTCCTTCCGCGCCACGGGCATCACCGAATACCTGCGCAACGGCGGCAAGCTCGAGATCGCGCAACAGATGGCCAACCACGAGAGCGCCCGCACTACCGGCCTCTACGACCGCCGCAATGACCAGCTCACCCTTGATGAGGTCGAGCGGATCGTGGTCTAAATCTTCGCGGCGCAACTCCTATGCCATAATTATTTACATGCTAAAGCACTACATGGCACATCGAATAGCCCGAAGTTTTCAGCAAATCCAGCGAAGTAATGCGGAACTGCGGGTGGTGCTCGGTCCGCTCTCTAAGCGTTTTGCGGGCATACAAGTGACCAGAGGCGGCCTCGTCCAGCGGGAGTAAACTAGGCGCACCAGGCTCGCCAGCGCCGACAACAGCCAGACTGATCCGCCCTTCTTGAACCACAGCCAGGGCAGGTAGCAGCGGACGATTCCGGCGATCGCGGTGACGAAATAGCGCAGCAAGGTCCTCACGTTCGTTGCGCAGACCGCCTTGGCGGAAAGAACGCGGCAGACCAAACCGGCTGGCGGGAGCAATAATCCACAGGAACCCCAGCACTTATCCACAAAAAATGGGGGTAACTTTCCATCCCCGAATACCGCGCCTACAAAACCGGCATGATCCTCGCGATCGTCGAGCACATCCACGAACAGGTGAATCGCGCGCACTGTCGATATGGACCGTGGCATGGACGCTGGCCGCCATACGATCGATCCCGCGCATTTCGGCAGCCTCCCCTTGAAACGCTGGAGCGGGCCCTGTTACAGGCCCAGCCCGGCGGAATGTTGCGGGTCTTTGCGGACGAACCCTGGCATCTCCACGACTTGCTGCAAGCGCTCGCCGACCGGAAATGCGCTGTCTCGCCCGGCTATCTTCAAAATCTGCGCGCCGCCGCGACCAGGACCGAACCGGTCGCCCCCAAGTGGCCGCTGCAGGACGAGGCCATGCGCCTGAGCCCCAAGGAAGGTCAGATCCTCCGCCGCCTCGCCGAAGGGCACTCCAACAAGGAACTCGCGCGCAAGCTGTTCGTGACCGAAAACACCGTCGAAACCCATTTGCGCCGAATCTACGGAAAGCTCGGGATCCGCAGTCGTACGCAGGCCGTAGCGCGGGCCTTGGAGTTGGGCCTCATCTAAGAACTTGATGCCGCCTTGCGTCCAGGCGGCCGCGGTCATTTCACGTCGGGGTCAGGCGCACCGACCGTGGCGTTTGTGATTCAATCGCACTGTACCGCACAACCGAAGCGCCCCAGTGAAGACCGAAACCACTCAACCCGGCCGTAAGGCCCAGCTCGACGCGCTGCTGCTCAAACTCCCGGGCGTCAGCGCCCGGAAAATCAGCGGCCTGGACGCCTATTTCGTCAGCGACAAGATGTTTGCCTGCGTCAGCGCCAACGGCGTTGGCCTACGCCTTCCCGTCGCCGTCGCGACCGAGGCGCAGTTTTCCCGGGCGAACGTCTCCGCGTTCCAGCCCGGCGGCCTGGCCAGCACGCGGGAATGGATCCAGATCAACCGCGAAGACGCAGCCGATTACGAGAAGGACTTGGAGCTCTTCGAGGCGTCGGTCGCCTTCGTGAAGGTCGCCGGGAGCCGCTAGCTGCGCCGTTCACGCGCTCCCGCTCGTCGTTCCGATAGGACACGGAGCATCGGCAGAATACCGAGCGCGGCGATCAAATGCTTGACCGGATGCCCCGAAAACAAGCCGTCTGTCAGCGTCCAGAGCAAGCGGTCAAGGAGCTCGAAGGCTTTCGCGACCCCGTACGCGAACAATAGCCAACCCCACGGCAGCCGAACCATTCCCGCGGCGACGGGAAGGCGGAACCACAGCAGCAGTACGCCAAGGCCGCCGAACTGGGTAACGAGGTAAAGCCTCAAGTCGCCCGAGAGCCTCCACAGAACAACGGCGACCAATCCTGTCATCTGCCACCCGACGAACCAGCGCCTGCCGGCCGCGGGTCCCAGCCTTTCCGCACCAAGGGAACCTACAGCCCCGGCAAACGCGATCGTCATTGCGAGCCGATCCCAGACGAGAGACGCGTCGGTTGGAGAAAGGTGGTACCAGACGCTCCCGATCCCGGTGAGCACGAGCCCCGTGAAGAAAACCGTCAGCGGCAAATATTGCGCGGGCATCGAGCGGGAGCAGCGCGGGAGCCCCGCCAGCCCGGCCGCGACGAATGCGAGGCTCGTCAACACGTCGGCCGCATGCGGCAGCGCGATCGGTCCCAGCGACAGCGCCCGCGAATCCGCGAACCGGTGGTAGTCCTGCGGCTGCGCAATCGGCGCGACGAACGCGAGTCCTGCAAACAGGAGGCAGACCCAAGCGAGCGCCCCATACTCGGCAATGCGCGAGGAACGCGTCACATCACGGATTCACTACAACTGGCGCCCGGAGTATGGCGGCAGCGAGCTCAGCCGCGCATCCTCGGTTGGGACGCCGACGGTGAAGTGATACAGGCTCTGCCATTCGCTCCCCGCTAGACCGAGCAATTCGTGCATCGAATCGTCGAAATAGCAGCCGATGCCGGTGCCGCGCAGCGCAGCCGCTTCCGCTTCGAGGTACAACGCCTGGCCGATCATGCCGCACTCGCGAAACAGCGCCGGGTAGCGCCAGGGCTCGCGTTGGGCGAGACCGAAGCGCCCCAGCATGCCGAGCGCGAAGCACGAATCGGCGGCAATTTCCTGATGGCAGCAGACGAGCTGCGCCGAAGCGCGAAGGTCGTAAGGGATCAGCAGGTATAGCGGCAGATGAGTCGGCCCGACCTTGTGCCACAACCAGTCATCGCGGAGCGCTGCCCGCAGTTCGTCGAGCACCGCCGCGTCGCGCAGCAAGATGTAAAGCCCCGCGTCGAGTCCGGTGACCCGATGTACGAGCAGCGCCAGGTGGACCTGCGGGCGCGACGCGCACGCGCTCCACGGCGGCACGCCCTGTCGCGGCAATACCGCATCGAGCAGCGCGAAGAAAGCTTCGGCAGTCATGCCGGAGACACCGTCGAACGCGAGCGCGCTGCGGCGCTGCCGGACCAGGGCTGCGACGCACAAGTCGAGGGTCGGCTCGGACGGCGCCGGAAACGTCGGCAGATCCGCCACCGCCTCCGGTGCGGTTCGCGGCTTGTGCACGGCGGCCTGAACGTCGTCGATCTCGTGCCAGTGCACATGACCCGTGCTGAGCCTGCTGGCCTGGCCCTGCCACGCGCAGCGCGCGCTGAGGACGCCGAGCAAGTCGACATCGACCACTGCCTGCGCGTCGCCGATCAGCATCAGCACGTCCGGCACTTCACGCTCGGCGGTGCCGAAGTCGGCTTCGCGATCCAGTCCGGCGAGGCGCGCGACGTCATCGTCGCCGACCTCATCGAGCACCCTCGCCCTCCATCCGAGCGCCGCCGCAGCGAGCGAAACGGCTGCGATCGCGTGTCCGCAGTCGTGCTGACAGTAGCGATACGCGCGCATGCCGTACTTCCATGCCTCGCGCCAGTGGATCGAGCTGAGCGCGACGAGCAGCGCCCGGCCGCGGAACGCCGCATCCCATTCGTTCGTTGCGCCCGCGCGCTGTTCCAGCACATGCTCACGACTCGAATAGTGATACACCCCTGCCGCGACGTCAGGCAGCGCCGGCACAATCAAATAGGCCTCGGTCGGATGCAGATTGCCACTCGAAGGATTGCAGCGTAGCGCCCAGCGCGTGCCGCCGAATTCCTTCCACGCGGACAGCGCCAGCGACAACTCGAACAGCAAACCGATGTGCGCGCGATCGAGCGGCGCCGCCACCGGCAGACGGCCACGGCGCAAGTCGTTGTAGCGCGTCTCGCAAGCATCGGCCGCCAGCGGCAGCACAACACGCGGCGCGCCGGCATAACTGCGCCACGGATCGGGCTGATTCGCCCAGTCGAGCCGGCCCGGTCCCAGCGCATAGCGCTCGGGTCGATGCTTGCTATTTTCATGATAGGCACGAACGGTCATGGCACCGGCCCATGGGTGGCGATCGCAGTATTTTCCATTATCGCCCCCGCCCTCGCGAGCTGCACGAGCGAAGTCGCACCCCGCCGAAATATCGGCCTTCCCGACAGCGGCGCGAGTCAGGCGTCGAGCCGTGCAGCCCCCGCCAGCCGCGGACTTCCGTCTTCATGCACTTCCTGATTGGGCCCAATGAGGAAGGATCGGTCGAACCGCCGCGAGTCGCTCTGGACCCGTGGCGCGCCGCGAACCGCGTGACGAAACCGTGTCGCGAGCGATGAGCCGGGCTGTCAGTTGCACGCTGGCGCCTCGCAGCCTCCCTGAAGAAGACCGCCGACTTTCGTCGGCGGCTCCGGTTTCGACGAAGCACCGGTTTTCCGGACCGGTGCGAAGGCGCTGACAGGCAAACCCCTATGACGAAACCCCGGGCCGAAGGCCGTCCCTGTTTCAGGGGCTGACAGGTCGCATGACGCACGTTTTTGCCGAAACGTGCAAAACGGTGGAAAACCGCAAAGACGATTTCTGTAGCCTCCGCTGCAGAAAGCGCCCTTCGTCGAAGGGCTCCCGAAGTGTCGAAAAAGGCAACCCGGGCAGGATATGAAACAGGATTTCGCCGCATTAGCGGAAAGGCGCCGGGCGGCTGCCCGCTTCGAGCACTCGCCCCGCTGCGGCCCGTACTCCGAGTGCCTCGGATCGAGCGACCCGATCGTGCGAATCGAGGACATCGCGCACATGCTGGCCAGCACCTGCTGCTTCGCCTAGCAGACGACGTTCTTCTATTCGATCGCGCAGCACGACTATCTCGTGAGCATGATCGTGCCGCCCGACGATGCGCTCGCCGCGCTGCTCGCGGACGCGCGGACGGCACTCGAGCAGCTGCTGCCGCAATGCTTCGAGACCGACGGTGATGCGGCCCCCTACATCCTCGCGCGGCTCGGCCTACCGAGCGGCCTGCCCCCGGCGGTCGAGCAGGCCGATTTCGTGCTGCGCGCGACCGAACGCCGCGATCTCGGCCAAGCGCACGACCCCGCGGTGGCGCCCCTCGAGGGGGTCGGGCCGCTGCCGCTGAAGATCCAGCCGCTGCCTCCGCTCGTGGCGAAGCACCTTTTCCTCGATCGCTATTACGAGCTTCGGCCGCAGCGGAGTCCGAGCGCGTCCCCTGTTCCCGAGGGCGCGTCATGACGCAGCAAGCGTTCCCTGGCTTTTAGGACGCCGCGCATGCGATGCCCGGCCTGTGGCCCCATGCGAGGCGCCAATGACTTCACCATGGCCGCAGTGTGCGCCGGCGAGTTTCCCGGGAAGCGAGACCGGCGAGCTTTCGCTCGCAGGCGCGCGCCTTACGCAGATCCTGCTGCCGAACGAAAAGACCCGGCCGGAACACGCGATCGCGGTGGCGCTGTTGCCGCCGCCGAAGGAGGCATGAAATGTTCCTGAATGAAGACGAACTGCGCGACCTCACCGGCTACCAGATGCCCTCGGCGCAAAAGCGCTGGCTCACGGATCGTGGCTGGCCCTACGAGGAAAACGCCGCGGGATACCCGAAAGTGCTGCGCTCGGTTGTCGAGAAGCGCATGGGCGGCTCGACCGAACCTGTCCGGCGCAGGCAAGGCCCGAATCTCGAAGCTATCCTGCGATGATGGGACGTCAGCGAAAACATGGCCTGCACCTGCCGCCCCGCATGTACCTCAAGGGGCGCTCGTACTGGTACGCGGGAAAAGCCCGATGGATCAACCTCGGGCGAAGCCTCCCCGTCGCCCGGACGAAATGGGCCGTACTGGAGAACACCGACGCCCCGGCCGAGATGATGTCGAGCGTCATCGGCCGCTACCTGCGCGAAGTGGTCCCCGAGAAGGCCCCGAGCACGCAGGCCGGCAACAGGCTGGAAGCGGCGACGCTGACGAAGGTGTTCGGCCTCATGAAGCCGGCCGAGATCACCCCAGCGGACGTGTGGGACTTCATGCAGACGCGCGCGAAGACGTCGGAAAGTCCGCGCCAACCACGAACGGTCCCTGCTGCAGGACATCATGCGCCACGCGATCATGTGGGGGCACTGCAAGGACAACCCGGTGCGCGAGGTGAAGCCGTTCAAGGAAACCCCTCGCACGCGCTACGTCACCGACGCCGAGTTCGAAGCGGTCAAGCGGATCGCCTCTCCGATCGTGGCCGCGCTGATGGATCTGGCTCGCCTCACCGGCCAGCGCCGCGGCGATCTGCTCGCGCTGCGCCGCGATGCGATCACCCTTTATCTTCGCCAATTCTCGATACACAACACACCGACCCGGCAGAACTCCGCTTCGTTGGCCGTGACGACTACCAGTCCACGCGCCAGACCGCGGCCGACAATCTGGCAGTCGTAAGGGCCAGAAGCGTTACTTGGCGCGAAAGCGGCCATCAAGTGGCACGACTGCTTATTTGCGCGCCACATAAAATGGCGCGATACTGTCTACCGCGCCACATAAAAGCGATTTCATGCCAAAAAAAATCCTCGACGAGGAGCTCCAACCCATCCTCGAGCTGATCGCCCGGCATCCGGGCGGAATCGGCATCGACGGGCTGCTCAAGGAGATCGGCCCGGCCTTGCCGCGCCGCACCCTGCAACGCCGTCTGGCCAGCCTGGTTGCGCAACAACGTGTGCGAACCGAAGGCGAGGGGCGCGCCCTCAAGTATCGATTCCCGGAAACCGTCGGTTCATCGGACGTCGAATTGCCTAACCTTCAGGCCTCCGGAACAGGTGAAACGTACGTACCTCTGTCCACCGAGGGGACAGCAATCAAGGCCTACGTTCGCCAGCCGCGCCAGCAACGCAAACCCGTCGGCTACCAGATTGGCTTTCTGGAGCAATACCACCCCAACCGGACAGCCTATCTGCCTGCCGACTTACGCGCCCAACTGCACAGCATGGGGCGCTCGCCCGCCGAGCAAGCGACCGCGGGCACCTTCGCGCGGGACATTCTCAACCGCCTGCTCATCGACCTCTCCTGGGCTTCCTCGCGCCTCGAAGGCAACACCTACAGCCGGCTCGATACCGAGCGCCTGATCGAATTCGGCGAGGCCGCCGAAGGCAAGGATGCACTGGAAACCCAGATGATCCTGAACCACAAGGCGGCCATCGAATACCTGATCCGCGACGTCGAACGCGCCGGCCTCTCAGCGGAAACCGTCATCGCCCTGCACGCCTTCCTGTCCGACGGTCTGATGCCCGATCCGCTCACGTGCGGCCGCCTGCGTGCGCGCTCGGTCGAAATCGGCGGCAGCGTCTATTTGCCGATCGCCCTGCCTCAGCGGCTGGAGGAGTTGTTCGGCATCGTGCTGCGCATCGCCGCCGAGATCGACGATCCCTTCGAGCAGGCCTTCTTCCTGATGGTGCATCTGCCCTACCTGCAACCTTTCGAAGATGTGAACAAGCGCGTCTCGCGGCTGGCCGCCAACATCCCGCTGATCCGGCACAACCTCTGCCCGCTGTCCTTCATCGACGTGCCGCAGCAGGCCTATGTCGATGCGATGCTCGGCGTGTATGAACTCAACGACGTCGCCCTGCTGCGCGACGTCTTCGTCTGGGCTTACGAACGCTCCTGCCAGCAATACGTCGCCGTGCAGCAGCAGCTCGTCCCGCCCGACACCTTCCGCCTGCGCTACCGCAACGAACTTGCCGAAACCGTCGCCGCCATCGTGCGCGGCGGGCAGCGCGCTGACGAAGCGGCGATCCGCGCGGTCATGCCGGCCACGGTGGGCAAAGACGACCGGCCGCGTTTCGTCGCCCTGACGTTGGCCGAGTTCAACACGATTCACCCCGGCAACGCGATTCGCTTCGGGTTGAGGCCCCTGGAATTTTCGGCGTGGCTAGAGCAGCATGGCGCTTCGTGAAGCCACACAAATCTCACGCAGGGTTTCAGGCCTGTCGCCAGGCAGCGATGCAGGAGCGGCGCGGCAGCGGTCAACCCGGCTTCCCGCTTCGGTGCCGCGCCCCCCATGCCCATTCCATTACACACAACGCGAACGTCATTGCGTAAGCTCCTGACCTTTCCGATCTGACGACACCATCCATGAGCTGGGCTGCCGACGAATTTGAAACCATCGACCTGGGCGACCAGCGCCTGAACCGGCGCACGGTGCTGGTGGCCGAGCGGCTGGCGGCGCGGCCGACGGCGAGCATCCCGGCCGCCTGTGGCGGCTGGGCGGAGACGCAGGCCGCGTACCGGCTGTTGTCGGACGACGACATCGGCTGGGCCGACATCCTGGCGCCGCACTTGGCGGGCACCGATGAACGCATGGCGGCACATGCGGTGGTGCTGTGCCTCCAGGACACGACCGAACTCGACTTCAACGGCCAAGCGATCGAGGGGCTGGGACCGCTGTCGTTTGAAGCGCAGCGCGGGATGTACCTGCACCCGACCTACGCCGTGTCGCCGGCACGTGAGCCCTTGGGCGTGCTCGATGCGTGGATGTGGGCGCGCGAACCGAAGGCCGACGATGGCACGCGCAGCGGCCTCACCGAGAGCGGGCGCTGGATCGAAGGCTACGAGCGGATCGCCGAACGCGCGGCAGCGTTGCCCGCCACCCGCCTGGTGTATGTCGCGGATCGGGAAGCCGATATCGTCGCGCTGATGGCGCGGGCGCGCGAGCTGGGTTGCCGGCCGACTGGCTGCTGCGCTCGCAGCACAACCGCGCGCTGCCCGGCGGCGACATGCTCTGGCCCCGCGTGCTGGGCGCAGAACCGTTGGGGGAGATCAGCTTCACGATCCCTTCGCGCAAGGGGCAAAAGGCGCGGCAGGTGCGGCAGGTGCGGCAGCAAGTCTGGTCTTCGCGCGTCAAGCTCAAGGCCGGGCCCCGCGATCAGCTCGAGGCAACGTGCGTGATCGCCCGTGAGATGGGTGCACCGGCCGGCGTGAAGCCGGTCGAGTGGCGGCTGCTCACCAACCGCGAGGCGGCCAGCTTCGAGGCGGCAAGCGAACTCATCGACTGGTACCGGGCGCGCTGGGAGATCGAACTGTTCTTCCACGTGCTCAAGAACGGCTGCAAGGTCGAGGCGCTGCAACTGGCGACGGTGCCGCGCCTGGAGCGCGCGCTGGCGCTGTTCATGGTGGTGGCCTGGCGTATTGCCCGGCTGATGCGGCTCGGGCGAACCTGTCCCGAGCTCGAGGCCGAATTGCTCTTCGAGCGTGACGAATGGCAGGCGGCCTTCATCCTGAACAAGCAGCCTCCTCCCAACAAACCGCCTGCGCTCAACGAGATGGTGCGCCGGGTGGCCAGGCTCGGCGGCTTTCTCGGGCGCAAGGGCGACGGCGAGCCCGGCGTGAAGACGATCTGGATCGGTCTTCAGCGCGTCATGGATTTCGCGGCGGGGCTCAAGTACGCGCGTGACCAGCATGATGAATGAATTGTGTGTAACGGAATGCCCCATGCCGGGGTGAACTTGTCGCCGCCCGCCAGCAGGATCACCACTTCCAGGCCGCGCTGCGTGAAATACACGGGTTAGCCTGGCCCATAATGGATTCACATCTCCGAGACCCCTCATGTGCCCGGCGAAATCCGGACCAGCCGGAACGTTAGTTTTTCCGCAAACTTTTCCTCAGAAGGAGGGAGTTTGTCATGAAGAAGAAGCGGTTTTCGGTTGAGCAGATCGTCGCCATCTTGAAGCAGGCAGAATTGGGCATGCCGGTCGCCGACGTGGTTCGCCAGGTCGGCGTCTCCGAGCAGACGTTCTACCGCTGGAAGAAGCTCTACAGCGGCCTGCAATCCGATCAGGTTCGCGAATTGAAACAGCTGCAGGATGAGAACAGCCGGCTCAAGAAGCTAGTCGCGGAGCTGAGCCTCGACAAGGCAGTCTTGCAGGAGGTCTTGTCAAAAAAGTTTCCCGGCCCGCGCTGAAGAGGACCGTGGTGGCCTATGTCATGAGCCACCACGGCTACAGCGAGCGCCGGGCCTGTCGACTGACCAGGCAGCATCGCTCGGTGCAGAAGTACCAAAGCGTGCTCAATCCCCGAACAGCGTTGCGCCAGCGCATGAAGGAGCTTGCAGCGACGCGAGTCCGCTACGGCTACCGACGAATCCAGGTGATGCTCAACCGTGAAGGTTGGCAAGCAGGAAAGAACCTGGTTTGTAAGGCTCCGGCGAACCCGTCTTGACGCGGCTGTTCAGCAGTTCGACGGCTGCCAACGATGAGGCAGCAACTCGGCAATGCGGCTGTGAGGCTGGCTGGGCAGGCGAGCGAGGACGTCCTTCAGATAGGCGAAGGGTTCGTGGCCATTGAGGCGCGCGGAGTGGATGAGGCTCATGATCGCGGCGGCAGGAAGGGAACCGGCGAAGAGCCAGTTCTTGCGCCCGAGCGCCAGTTCCCGTTCATTCTGCCCATATCGGGCAGGAAACTGAAGTCCATTATCGATGGCATCCGTTGTATGGGCGCCGCGTCAAGGTTCGCGACATCGAGCAGCGTGGCCGAGGCCACGTAGTTCACGTTGAATCCGACCCTGGCGTAGTCAAAGTGATCGCAGCATGGATGCTCGATCCTGCCGCGTGTTCAGCCATGAAACTGGGTGAGCCGAGGGTCACTGTGGCGGCGTTGTGCGATCTGCATCAACTGCTTGTCGATCGACGTTTGCGAGGAAACTCGCCGGACGATTCCAACACCGTCCGGGAGAAACGCAATGGACAAGCTGCCCAACGTCGTTCCAGCAGACCTGCAGTCGCCGTGGTCGGTGCCGCGACAAATGAACATGACGTTCGACCCCGTCGAACTTCAGGGGATGAGCTCGGCCCAGCGGACAAGGGCAATTACACATCTTGCGAGCCTGCTGATGCAGGCCGCCGGCGTCGTCACAGCGAAGGAGCATGACGATGACGAACATTGATCGTTTGCCAGCGCTTTTGCTCAATCGCAAGGCGGTAGTCTATGTTCGGCAGTCGACCCAGACTCAGGTCCAGATGAATCTGGAAAGCCAGCGCCGCCAATACGAACTGGTGGAAGAAGCAAAGCGTCGTGGATTCCGCGACAGAGATATAGTCAAGACTGGTGTATGACCAGATCCTGATAGAAGGGCTTGATGAGGCGGCGTGCCTCTGCTGAGAATTGAGTTGTCGAGACCAAATTTTCAGCAACCACGGAGGCGCGCCTTGAAGAAGGATACGAGTGAGCAGAAGGTCACGCAATCGCAAGTGGGGGTGTCGCTGGAGGAGCTGATCCGGCGCGGCGCGCGGGATCTGATCCAGAAGGCGATTGAAGTGGAGGTGCAGCAGTTGTTGGCCGAGTACGAGAACGTGCGGATGCTGGGCGGTAGCCGAGCGGTGGTCAGAAATGGCTACCTGCCGGCACGCGAGGCGCTCACGACGGTCGGCAACGTCGAGGTGCGGGTGCCCAAGGTGCGTGACCGCTCGGGCGGCGGGGTGAAGTTCAATTCCGCCTTGGTGCCGCCGTATGTTCGCCGCTCGGCGCGGGTGTCGGCGGCGCTGCCCTGGCTGTACCTGAAGGGCATTTCGACGGGTGACATGCGCGAGGCGCTCACCGTGCTGCTCGGCGATGAGGCCCGCGGACTGTCGCCCAATGTGGTCAGCCGCCTGAAGGCCGAGTGGGCCACCGAGTACGCCGGCTGGATGAAGCAGGACCTGTCCGGGCGCCGTTACGTCTACTGGTGGGTCGATGGCGTCCACACCAGCCTGCGCGGCGAGGACGATGCCCGCCAGTGCCTGTTGGTCGTCATCGGCGTGAGGCGCGATGGCACGAAGGAGCTGGTCACGATCGGCGACGGGTTGCGCGAATCGAAGGCATCCTGGCTCGAGTTGCTGCGCGACCTGAAGGCTCGCGGCCTCGAAGTCGGTCCGCGCCTGGCAGTAGGCGACGGGGCGCTGGGCTTCTGGGCCGCGCTCGACGAGTTCTACCCCGAAACCCGCCGGCAGCGCTGCTGGGTGCACAAGACCGCCAACGTGCTCAACGCCCTGCCCAAGAGCCTGCTCGCCAGGGCGAAGGCGCAGCTTCACGAGATCTGGATGGCACCGACGCGCGCGCGGGGGCTGTAACCGCCTTCGATCGCTTCGTCGAGAGCTACCAGGCGAAGTACCCGAAGGCGGCCGAGGCTGTGTAAAAACGGTTCAACCTGCGCTGCCCGGCGTCCGCGTCGGCAGGACTCTTGGCAATTCAAGTCATTCGCTGGCGGCGAGGCGGCGTTATTGAGGACGTAATAGACCTGCTTCAGGCCCGCATCGCTGCCATCAGTGCCTCGTTTCCCATCAGATTCATTACTCGCTTCAGGTTGTACGCCAGAACGTGCAAACTCATCTCCGTTCGGACGCGTTCGAGGCCCTTGGTCAGAAAGTGGGTCGCGCCCATCCACGCCTTGAGGGTGCCGAAGGGGTGTTCGACCGTCCGACGTCGGATACGCATACTGTCCGGCGCTTTATCGAGCCGCGCCTGCATGACCTCCAGCTCTTCCTCATGCACCCAGCGGCTCACACGCCGATAGTCACTCGGGGTGCATTGGTGCTTGAGGGCACATCGCGGGCAGGATGAGCTCCAGTAGCGATTCATCGTCAGCCTCGCCTCGACTCGCGCAAAGCGCCAGATCAGGCGCTCGCCGGCTGGACAGACGTACTCGTCGTTGTCACGGTCGTACACGAAGTCTGCCCGGTCGAACCGCCCCTCGGCTTTCGCGTTGGAAGTCGTGCTTTTCGGAACGAGCGGCACGACGCCGGCTTTGTGGCAGGCGAGGATTTCCTCGCTCTTGAAATAGCCCCGATCGGCGATTGCCGTGAGGTACTCCACTCGCATCGCCTTGCGGGCCTGCTTGCCCATCTTGCTCAGTTGATCTCGGTCCAGCCCGTCGTTGGTTACCTCGTGGGCGACGATCAGGTGGTTCTTGGTCTCGACGGCCGTCTGCACGTTGTAGCCGACGATGCCCGTGCCCCGCGTCTTCATCGAGCGGGCGTCGGGATCCGTGAGGGAAACCTGCTTGTCGGGCGCGTTCTCGAGCTGCACGCCGATCGCTTCGAGTTCCTTCATTCGCGCCTTCAGCGTCGTAATCTTGTCCTGCAGTCGCTCCTTCTTCGCCTGGGCCACAGCCGGCTCTTGCCGGTCAGCGCTGTCCATCTGTCATCGACCGGCACATTGAAGCCAGTTGATGATCGGCACATTGAGGCCAGGGCGTGATCGGCATATTGGAGCCAGTCACGGATCGGCACATAGGCGCCAGCGCCGGATCGGCGTAATGGAGCCAGCGTTGTTCTGACGGACGTCTCGACCTTGAGCGGTCCATCGCTACCCTGCCGGGTTTTGGTTTGGCAGGAGGGAGCCGGTGGCCCGCAGGAGCATCGAGATGTACGAGTACCGCCAGGCCCTGATGCGCATGCGTCAGGGCGACTCCGAGCGCGAGATCGCGCGCGCGAAACTGATGGGACGGGCGAAGGCGGCCCGTTTCCGGGAGTTGGCCGCCGCCCGCGGCTGGCTCGATCCGGCGCAGCCGGTGCCGGAGGACGCCGAGATCGCCGCGGCGATCGGCCGGCCGCGCCTGCCGGTGACCGCGCAGTCGTCGATTGGCGCCTACCGGCCGCTCATCGAGCAGTGGTTGGCGCAGGGCGTGTCGGGCGTGGTGATCCACGCCACCCTCAAACGCGAGCACGGTTTCACCGGGCACTATTCCAGCGTGCGCCGGCTCATTGCCGCGATCGAGCGCGAGCGCCCGCCGGAAGCGACCGTGCGCTTGTCGTTCGCGCCGGGCGAAGCGGCGCAGGTCGATTTCGGCGCCGGCCCGCAGCTCGTGGATCCGGCCACGGGCGAGCTGCGCCGCACGTGGGCCTTCGTGATGACGCTGTGTTTCTCGCGGCACCAGTACGTCGAGTTCGTGTGGGATCAGAGCGTGCGCACCTGGCTCGGCTGCCATCGGCGCGCCTTCGAGTGGTTCGGCGCGGTGCCCGCTCGCCTCATCATCGACAACGCCAAGTGCGCGATCACCAAGGCGTGCGCGCACGACCCCGAGGTGCAGCGCGCCTACGCCGAATGCGCCGAAGGCTACGGCTTTCGGATCGACGCCTGCCCGCCCCAGGATCCGCAGAAGAAGGGGATCGTGGAGGCGGGCGTCAAATACGTGAAGGGCAACTTCCTGCCCACGCGCAGCTTCCGCGATCTGGCCGATCTGAACGCCCAGGCGCGCGATTGGGTGTTGCAGGAAGCGGGGCTGCGCATTCACGGCACGACGCGGGTGCAGCCGCTCGCGAGCTTCGCCGTCGAGCGCAGCGTGCTGCGGCCGCTGCCGGCGGTGCCGCCGGATCTGGGCACCTGGCACCAGGTGGCGGTGCATCGCGACTGTCACGTCAGCTTCGAGCGCGCGCTGTACTCCGTGCCGTTCGCCCTGGTCGGCAAACGCCTGTGGCTGCGGGCGACCGACACCGTCGTCACGGTCTATCAGGACTTCAAACCGGTCGCCACCCACGCCCGCGCCCGTCGTCCCGGCGAGCGGCGCACCGTCACCGACCATCTGCCGCCCGCCGCCCAGCGCTTCTTCGCGCACGACCGCAGCTGGTGTCTGCAGCAGGCCGCGGAGATCGGCGAGGCGTGCGCCCGGCTCATCGGGCGGCTGCTCACCGACCGCATCAGTGAGCGGCTACGCGCCGCCCAAGGCGTGCTGCAGTTGAAGAGCCGCTACGGCGCGGCGCGCCTGGAGGCCGCCTGCGCGCGTGCGCTCGACCACGACAGCCCGCATTACCGCACCGTCAAGACCATCCTCGCCGGCGGCCACGACCTGCAGCCGCTCACCGCGGTCAGCACCGAACCCTATGCCGACCGCGCCCGCTTCGCTCGTGCCACCGCGGCGCTCTTCGCTGACGAATCCCCCTCGCTTCACTGACCGGGCGCACGCCCATCTCACCCAAGGAGTCTCTCACCATGAATCCCGCCACCGAACTGGCGCCGCAGCTCAAGCAGTTACGCCTTTCCGGCATCCTCGACTCGCTCGAGGCCCGCAACCGCCAGGCCATTGACGCGAAGCTCGCCTACACGGAATTTCTCGCGCTACTGATCCAGGACGAGGTCGCGCGGCGCGAGCAGAAGAAGTTCGCCACGCGGCTGCGCCGCGCGGCGTTTCGCGCGACCAAGACCCTCGAAGGCTTCGAGTTCGACCGGCTGCCCTCGACCAACCGCGCGCTGGTGCATGATCTGGCCACGGGGCGCTACATCGACGAGCGCGCCCCGGTGCTCATCGTCGGCCCCTGCGGCACCGGCAAGAGCCATCTCGCGCAGGCGCTCGGCCACTGCGCGGTGCGCCAGGGGTTTGATGTCGTGTTCGCATCCTGCTCGCAGCTGCTCGCGAGCCTGAATGCGGCGCGGGCCACCGGCGCGTACGAACGGAAATTGATGCAGCTCGCGCGCGTGCCGGTCCTCATCATCGATGACTTCGGCCTCAAACCGCTGCGCTCGCCCGCCGACGAAGATCTGCACGACCTGATCGCCGAGCGTTACGAGCAGGCGGCCACCGTCGTCACCAGCAATCTCGACTTCACCGAGTGGGACCAGGCCTTCCCCGGCAACCGACTCCTCGCGTCCGCGACCGTCGATCGCCTGCGCCACAATGCCTACTGCCTGACCCTCGACGGGGCTTCCTACCGCGCCCCGCGACAGGGTCCGAACAAGGCCAAAACGGCCCTTGCCGGCACCCCGAAAAACAGCCAATCTTGAACCCCCGCAGACGTTCGTCAGAGCCCGTTCCTGCTGGCTCCTATATGCCGATCATCGGTGGCTCCATTGTGCCGGTCAGTGACACCATCTCGACCAGGTAGCGCTCGATGCTCGATTCGATCTCTTCCATGCGCCGTTGCAGCTTGGCGCTGGTGAAGTTGCGATCGCGGTTATTGACTGCCTTGAATTTGCTGCCGTCGATCGCGACCACCGCTTCGGCGAACAGTCCCAGTTCGCGGCACAGCACGACGAACTGGCGACAGACGCCACGGATGCCCTTCGGATTGTCCTTGCGGAAGTTGGCGATGGTCTTGAAGTCGGGCGTCAGGCGTCCGATGAGCCACATCAACTCCAGGTTGCGCTGAGCTTCGCGCTCCAGGCGCCGACTCGACTGGATCCGGTTCAGGTAGCCGTAGATGTAGAGTTTGAGGAGCGCGGCCGGATGGTAGGCGGGGCGTCCGGTGGCCGCTGGATCGACGCCAGCGAAGCCCAGCTTGCGCAGATCAAGCTCATCGACGAAGACGTCGATCACCCGTACCGGATTTGTCTCGGCGACAAAGTCATCCAGACTCTCGGGTAGTAATGCGCTCTGTGTCCGGCACTGTCCTTCGATGAATCGTTTCATGGCACCCGATCACCCTGACAACAATGCCAATATCATGCCATAAGAGGCGTTTTTACACAGCCTCGGCCGACAAGCTCGTCGCCGATCGCGACGCGCTGCTCGCCTTCTACGACTTCCCGGCCGAGCACTGGATTCACCTGCGCACGACCAACCCGATCGAGTCGACCTTCGCCACCGTGCGTCACCGCACCACCCGCACGAAGAACTGCGTGTCGCGCGCGAGCTTCCTGGGCCTGGCCTTCAAGCTCGTGCACGAAGCCGAGAAATCTTGGCGGGGGATTCGCGGCTTTAAGCGCATTGCCGAACTGATGGGCAGCGTCGTCTTCAAGGACGGCGAACCCGTGAAGGAGCAAGAGCAGGAACAGCAGCGGCTCGCCGCCTGATCAGCCAGGCCGGATGGGTTCATACACCAGAACTGACTTTAGCTCCCGACCTGCCCGAGCAGACCGATTGTGCCGTCGTTGTGCTTGAACGAAATCTCCGTCGTGTCGTGCAAGACCAGAACATGGTCGTCGACGAGGGAAGCGCGTTCGCGGGTCGAATGAAAAGGTCCTGACAGGATCGCTTCTTCGCTGACCCGTGGAGTCGAGAAGAAACGGTACGCCGCCTTCGTGTTGGCCCAGTCCTGACAGGCAAACGAAATACTCTTGCCTGCGCCCTCGGTCAGTTGCTGGAGCAGAGTTCGAAACCGCTTACCCAGCCGCTCGTCCTTGAACTCGGAAGTCGCCACCTCGTCCTCTGCCCACGACCCCACTTCCAACTGAGCACTCGAATGGACGTCAATACCGCTGCCCCCGTATCAACTTACATCCGGCAGTGACACAAAGCTTAGGCAACGCTTTAACAACGCACTATAAGCGAATGAATCATATGGGCAATAGAAAGGTTCGTGGAGCGCTTACATCGAAATTCAGCAGTCGGGTTCGTCGGCTCGTTGCTGAAACTGGAAAGACAAAAGCTTGGGGTCGAAGCACGAAAAGTATGAAGTTCACCAGCCCCACCGCACAGTGTTTTCACAAATTTCTCAATCAGCTGAAAACCGCTTTTCTTCCGCACTGCGCAAAGTATGGGTCTGAATTCACATTAAAAGGCAATTTTAAAGGGATGCCGATCTTCTGCGTTGCAACATCCATGGATTAAAAAAAAGATTGGCATGATCCATGCTTTTCTTGTGCAGCAGAGATAGCCACCTCGTGCCTCACGATGGACATTCGACGTCAGGAAATAGTCCCGCAAGCAGCCGAATTCCAATTGCCAAGTTTCAGCTACTTAAAGCCATGTTCATTTTATCAATTCATAAAATTACTAAAAAAGGACATGTATTGCCGCACTAACTCTGCCATTTGAAACGCTTCTGCAACAAGCCTCCATCCCTAATGGGGTATAGGCAAAAAAGGCGGTAGTTATATTTCCTTAAGGAGGAAGACATGAACGACAAGCAGTCTTGTTTTAACTCCGGTTTTACGCCGCCGGTTTCGCCAAGCGGTAAGACTATTGTCGCCGTTTGCTCTGGCATGGTGATTTCAGGCGCAGCTTTCGGCATCACCCTCGATACGGGCAACCCGGACCTGTCGATGCGCTGGGACAACACCATCAAATACAATGCGAGCTGGAGGGTCGAGAAACAGGAAAGCAGCGGCCCTGCTTCGGATGCAGGCGCCCGGATCAACACCAATGACGGCGACCGCAACTTCAACCGCGGTCTGATCTCGAACCGAGTCGACCTGTTGTCCGAATTCGATCTGCGCTACAAGAACAACGTGGGGATTCGCGTCAGTGGCGCCGCTTGGTACGACCAGGTTTACAACGAAGACCACGACCGCAGCCAACGCCACGCCTGGTCGCTCAACCAGCGCTCCGCAGATTTCGATGAATTTACGACAGCGACCGAAAAGCTGCATGGCCGCAAGGCGGAGTTTCTCGATGCCTTCGTGTATGGCCGCACCGAGATCGACGGCAAGGGGCTGAACCTCAAGGCGGGGCGTTTCACCCAGCTCTACGGCGAGACGCTGTTCTTTGGCGCAAACGGCATCGCCGGCGCGCAAACGCCGCTCGATCTGGCGCGCGCGCTGTCGGTGCCGAACTCCCAGTTCAAGGAAGTCGCGCGCCCGGTGGGGCAGGTGTCGGCGCAGCTGCAGCTGAGCGCCGACTTGTCGATCGGCGCCTACTACCAGTACGAATGGCGCGAGTCGCGCCTGCCGGGGGCCGGGAGCTACTTCTCGTTCGCCGACTTTGCCGGCGCCGGCGGAGAATTCCTGTACGGCCCGTTCGGCCCGAACGGCACCTTGCGCCGCGCGCAGGACATGGACGCGCAGGACTCGGGCCAGGGCGGGGTACAAGTCAAGTTCCGCGCCGGCGACACCGAGTACGGGCTGTACGCTGCGCAGTTCCACGACAAGCTGCCGCAGTTCTACATCCGGCCCGGGGTCAATGCCGATCCGGCCCACGGCGTCGATGGCGACTATGCTCTTGTCTATGCGGAGAACATCCGCACGGTGGGCGCGAGCTTCGCAACGCTGCTGGGCGAGACGAACGTCTCGGGCGAACTGTCGTTTCGCGAGAACCAACCGCTAGTGGGCACCGGCAACGTCATCGTCGGGCTGGGCGGCGCGGACAACGACGACGACGCGACTTTCCCGAAAGGCCGGACGATGCACGTGAGCCTGTCGGCGATCAGCGTGCTGGCGGCCAATGCGCTGTGGGAAGGGGCTTCTTTCGTCGGCGAGTTCGCCTACAACCGGGTATTGAACGTCACCGACAACCGCGCGGCGCTCGATCCGAATGCCACGCGCGAGGCGAGCGCGCTCCAGTTCGTGTTCACGCCGGAATATTTCCAGGTCGCGCCCGGGCTCGACCTGCAGGTGCCGATCGGGGTGAGCTACGGCCTGACCGGGCGTTCATCCGTCAATGGTGTGCTGTTCCCGTCCGAAAACGGCGGCAACGTCAGCGTCGGCGTCAAGGCCGATTACCGCAAGACCTGGCAGGCCGGCCTGAACTACACCCACTACATCGGCGATTCGGGCTCGATCGTCAATCCCGCGGGCGAGTTGTCCTATGACAACTTCCACGGCGACCGCGATTTCGTGTCGCTGACGGTGCAGCGCACGTTCTGATTCATCATAAATAAACGAGGAGACGGGACATGTTCAAAAAAACTTTGCTGTGCGCATCGCTGCTGGCGCTGGTCTCGGGTGTGCACACGGCCGCGGCGGCCGTCAGCGCCGAGGACGCGGCGAAACTCAAGAGCTCGCTGACGCCGCTCGGCGGCGATAAAGCGGGCAACAAGGACGGCACGATTCCGGCGTGGACGGGCGGCCAGACCCAGCCGGTGGCCGGCGCCAAGGTGGGCGACATTCCGGTGAATCTTTTCCCGAATGAAAAGCCGCTGGTGCAGATCACCGCGGCGAACATGGCGCAGCACGCCGACAAGCTCTCCGAAGGCACGCAGGCGCTGCTGAAGAAATACCCGGATACGTTCCGTGTCGACATTTATCCGACGCACCGCACCGCGACCGTGCCCACGCACATCGCCGACAACACTTTCAGGAACGCGACAAACTGCAAGACGATCGCGGGCGGCGCCTCCATTGAAAACTGCTTTGGCGGCCTCCCGTTCCCCATTCCGCAGGCCGGCGTCGAAGTGGTGTGGAACTACCTGTTGCGCGTTGAAGCCGAATCGATCGAGTTCGGCTTCAAGAACATTGTCGGGTCGGCCGATGGAAATCACACGCTGGCGACGCGCAATGACAACTTCTTCCAGCATCCCTACAACTACAAGGATGGCTCGTGGGAGACGTGGACGAAGAACGGAAACGGCGAGTATTTCATGCAGCGCTTCAGCACGACCGCGCCGTCCTTCAAGGTAGGCGAATCGCTGGTGATTCGAGACAAGATCGACCCCCAGACTCCGCGTCAGGCCTGGCAGTACCTCGTCGGCCAGCGCCGCGTGCGGCGCGCACCGACGGTCGCCTACGACACGCCGGACTTCGTCGCCTCGGGCGCGAACTACTTCGACGAGGTGCAAGGCTTCTTCGGCCACCCCGACCGCTACGAGTGGAAGCTCGTCGGCAAGCGGGAGATGTACATTCCTTACAACAACAACGAACTGGTCACCGCCAAGGTCTCCGAAGCGTTCGACAAGTTCCACCTGAATCCGGCCAAGGTGCGCTGGGAGCTGCATCGGGTGTGGGAAGTCGAAGCGACGGTGGTGTCGGGCAAGCGCCATGCGGTGCCCAAGCGCAAGTACTACTTCGACGAAGATACGTCGCTGCTGGCATTGATGGACGGCTACGACTCCAAAGGCAAGCTATGGCGCACGTCCCAGGTGCCGAACTTCTTCGTGCCGGCCGTTCCGGCGTTGCTCGCCAAGCAGGTGACGGTCTTCAACCTGCAAGCGGGCACGATGAGCACGGTGCAAGGCCTGAACGACGAATCGTATCGAGTCGTGCCGCGCAAGCCCGAAACCTTCTTTACCGGGGACGCGGTCGCCGCCGACGCGGCGCGCTGATCTGGTCCGTGGCGGCTGGTAGCCGCGGCAAGGCCTGCCCGCCTGGGGTGGGCAGGCCTTTCACACGAATTTTTCCGTTTTTGAACGACGCACCAGCCGCAGCACGGATCCGCCCGGGGTCCGCGCTGCCCCACCGGAGCGCAGACGCGAGTCAGTAACATGGTATTGAACCTTGCAGTACGGCCCGTCGTGGCTGCAACTCTTTTCAGCTTGCTCTGGCCCTTGGGGGCCGCGGCCGCCTTGAGCGAGCCGGTGCCGGATCTGATGGAGGTGGCGGCCAGTGCTGATGTGCGCGCCACCAGTTCGGTGCAGCTGGCGGTGACGCACGCGGGCGAGCGACTGGTGTCGGTTGGGGTGCGCGGCACGGTGCTGTTATCCGACGACTGCGGCAATAGCTGGAGACAGGCGAAGACGGTGCCCTCGAGCGTCGCGCTGACCGCCGTCACCTTCGTCACCGACCAGTTGGGCTGGGCGGTCGGCCATAGCGGCGTCGTGCTGCATTCGCGCGATGGCGGTGAAACCTGGGTGCGCCAACTCGACGGCCGCCAGGCGGCGCAGCGCGTGTTCGAAGAGGCGAAGGCGCGCGCGGCAGCGGGCGAGGACGGAGCGGATCGTCTGCTGCGCGATGCGCAGCGAATCGTCGAAGACGGTCCGGACAAGCCGTTGCTCGGCGTGAGTTTCGCCAACGAGCGGCGCGGCTACGTGGTCGGCGCCTACGGCTTGGCGCTCGCGACCGACGACGGCGGCCAGTCCTGGCACGCGATCCAGTCGCGGGTGCCGAACCCGCGGGGGCTGCATCTCTACACCGTCCACGCCGACGGCGACCAGCTGTTGATCTCCGGGGAGCAAGGGGCGTTTTTCGGCTCGGCCGATGCCGGGGCTTCGTTCTCGGCGATCAAGACACCCTATGCGGGCACGTTCTTCGGCGTCCTCGCGCTCGGCGACGAGACGCTGCTCGCGTACGGCTTGCGCGGTAACGTGTGGCGCAGCAGCGACGCGGGCGCGAGCTGGACGCACATCGCGCTCGATCAGGACATCACGATCACGAGCGCCGTGCGGCTCAAGGATGGGTCGGTCGTGCTCGCCGACGAAAGCGGTCGGCTGCGGCGCAGCAACGACCGCGGGCGCAGCTTCACCGCCCTCGAAGTCAAAGCGCCCAACGCGATCACCGCGCTCGCCCAAGCCGGCGATGGCGCGCTCATCATGGCCGGGGCACGCGGTCTGAACCGCGTCGGCCTGGCTCAATTCATCGTCGCGGAGCGTAAATGATGGCTGTCGCCCATGCACTTCCTGCCGAAGCGGTCATCGCGAACCTAGCGAATTTCGACACGCGCTCGGGCTCGCTGGGCGAGCGCCTCCTGTTCAACAACCGCCTGGTGATCGTCGCGCTGTGCCTGCTCGCGACCGTCGTGCTCGGCTACCAGGCGCTCGGGCTCAAGCTGAACGCCGCGTTCGACAAGATGATCCCGACGAGCCACCCGTATGTCGCGAACTTCCTCGACAACCGCAGCCAGCTCGCGGGCATGGGCAACAGCCTGCGCATCGCGGTGGCGACGACCGAAGGAGACATCTTCAACGCGGAGTATCTCGACACCGTGCGCAAGATGAGCGACGAGCTCTTTCTGATGCCGGGCGTCGACCGCCCCTACATGAAATCCTTGTGGGCGCCCGCGGTGCGCTGGACCGGGGTGACCGAAGAAGGGCTCGACGGCGGCCCGGTGATTCCGGACGACTACGACGGCTCGCCCGAAGCGCTCGAGCAGGTGCGGATCAATGTCGAGCGCTCGGGCGAGATCGGCCAGCTGGTGGCGGCCAACTATCAGTCGAGCATCCTCTTCGTGCCGCTCCAGGACACGATCGCCGAGACCGGCGAGCGCATCGACTACCACGCGCTCTCCCAGCGCATCGAGGCGCTGCGCGCGAAATACGAGTCGGACACGATCAAGATCCACGTCACCGGCTTTGCCAAGGTGGTCGGCGACCTGATCGAGGGGCTGCAGCAGGTGATAATGTTCTTCGCTGTCGCGATCCTCATCTGCACCGCGGTGCTGTACTGGTACACCCGCTGCCTGCGCAGCACGCTCTTGGTGGTGGCGTGCTCGGTGGTGGCCGTGGTGTGGCTGCTGGGCCTGTTGCCCACGCTCGGCTACGAGCTCGACCCGTACTCGGTGCTGGTGCCTTTCCTGGTCTTCGCCATCGGCATGAGCCACGGTGCGCAGAAGATGAACGGCATCATGCAGGACATCGGGCGCGGCACGCACAGCCTGGTGGCGGCTCGCTACACCTTCCGCCGTCTGTTCCTGGCCGGGATGACCGCGCTCCTGGCCGACGCGGTCGGCTTTGCGGTGCTGATGGTCATCGACATCCAGGTCATCCAGGATCTGGCGGTCACCGCCAGCATCGGCGTCGCGGTGCTGATCTTCACCAACCTCGTGCTGCTACCGATCCTGCTCTCCTACACCGGGGTGAGCGCCGTCGCCGCCCAGCGCAGCCTCAAGGCCGAGCTCCTCGAGGCGAGCGGCGCCCAGGCCAAGCACCCGTTCTGGGCGTTCCTCGATCTCTTCACGCAGCGCAAGTGGGCGACGATCGCGGTGCTCGCGGGACTGGCGATGGGGGCGGTGGGGCTCGCGGCGAGCTTCCAGCTCAAGATCGGCGACACCGACCCGGGGGCGCCCGAGCTGCGCCCGGACTCGCGCTACAACCGCGACAACGCCTTCATGACCGCCAACTACGCGGCGAGCAGCGACGTCTACATCGTCATGGTGCGCACGCCCCAATACGCGTGCGGCCAGTACGACACGCTGATGGCGGTCGATGCGCTCGAGCGCGAGCTGCAGCAGCTGCCCGGGGTCGAGACGACCAGCTCGCTGGCGGGGCTCGCCAAGGCGTCGAACGCCGGCATGAACGAAGGGAGCCTCAAGTGGTTCGAGATCCCGCGCTCGCAGGAGATGCTCAACGCGATCATCACCCGCGCCCCGCGCGAGATGTTCAACCAGAACTGCGATCTTCTGACCGTGTATGCCTACCTCAAGGACCACAAGGCCGACACGCTCACGAGCGTGGTCAAGGTGGTCGAGGCGTTCGCCGCCCGCCACGACACCGACGCGGTGCGCTTTCTGAACGCCGCCGGCAACGCGGGCATCGAGGCGGCGACCAACATCATCGTGAAGAAGGCCAACGTGCAGATGCTGTTCCTCGTCTATGCGGCGGTGATCGTGCTCGCGTTCATCACGTTCCGCTCGTGGCGCGCCGTGGTGTGCGCGGTGGTGCCGCTGATGATCACCTCGGTGCTGTGCGAGGCGTTGATGGTGTGGCTCAACATCGGCGTCAAGGTCGCGACCTTGCCGGTGATTGCGCTCGGGGTCGGCATCGGCGTCGATTACGCGCTCTACGTGATGACCGTCACGCTCGCGCGCCTCAAGGAGGGCATGAGCCTGTCGGAAGCCTATTACAAGGCGCTCACCTTCACCGGCAAGGTGGTGGTGCTCACCGGCATCACGCTGGGGCTGGCCGTGGCCACCTGGGCGTGGTCGCCGATCAAGTTCCAGGCCGACATGGGGATCCTGCTCGCCTTCATGTTCATCTGGAACATGCTCGGCGCCCTGATCCTGCTGCCCGCGCTCGGGCATTTCCTGCTGCGACCGAAAAAAATGGCGCTGGCCTGACCCTACGGAGGATCATGAAATGTACCGTCACATCCTGGTGCCGCTCGATGGTTCGGAGCTGACGAGCTCGCTGGTGGCGCAGGCGGTGGAGTTCGCCGGCAGCCTCGGGGCGCGCGTCACCTTTTTTACGATGGTCGAGGATTACGGCGCGACCCAGGAGGGGGCGCTGATGCGCACGCTCTCTCCCGAAGCGTTCGAAAAGGAGTTGAAGCACCGCGCGTCGGCCGTCATTTCCGACGCCGTGGCGGCGGGCCAGGCCGCGCAGCTCGCCTGCGAAGGGGTCGTACGGATAGGCACCGACCCCTGCGAGGAGATTCTTCACGTTGCCCGGGAAAAAGCGTGCGACCTGATTTACATGGCGTCGCATGGTCGACGCGGCCTGAAGGCCCTCGCGCTCGGATCGCAAACCCACAAAGTCCTGACCCACTCGCCTCTGCCGGTGTTTGTAGCCAAAGCCCACCCGTCATGTTGATCAGAACTATTTGCTTCGGTCTCCTCCGAAGACTTTCGGGGCGGTTGCAGGGCCCCTTTTTTTTACCCGCAGGACGAACACGGTTTCTGGCGCTGGCCAAATGACTCAACTACCTTCACCTTCGGTCATTTTATATTTTTCGCATCGGTACGCGAGTTGAGAACGAGTGATCCCAAGCAGGCGTGCCGCAGCGGAGTAAT
This sequence comes from Azoarcus sp. PA01, assembly GCA_001274695.2. Taxonomy (NCBI): domain Bacteria; kingdom Pseudomonadati; phylum Pseudomonadota; class Betaproteobacteria; order Rhodocyclales; family Zoogloeaceae; genus Azoarcus; species Azoarcus sp. PA01. The sequence goes on from LARU01000001.1 coordinate 171,639, forward strand.
TGCCCTTCGACATGGAAACTGCATTTTCGACTAAAGTTTGTTCTATTTTCTCCAGCGAGAGAGTCGTGTCATTGCCTTGAAACTGCAATAATAACTGGAACAAATCCTTCGCCTCGGAAGATTTTTCGTCGACTTCGATTTTGTCATTCTTGAGCATCGCGCGCCCTGTTCCCAGAGCGATGGACAGCACATCTCGGGGGAGGGCTTCGCCGCTCGTGAATAGATTCGACAAATCAATGACCCCGCCATCATAAGCCGATATGACTCCGCGCTCGACCAGATTTTGCAGTTCCCGAATGTTCCCTGGAAACTCATAGTTGAGAAAAGCCTTGATGACTGCGGGAGAAAAACCGATCACCTGACGATTATATTTATCGCAATAAAAATTCAAGAAGTGATTCATTAGCAGCGGTATGTCATCCTTGCGCGAACGCAGCGGCGGCAATTGAATGGGAAATACGTTGAGCCGATAGAACAAATCCTCGCGGAAACTGCCCTCGCGAACAGCCTGGCGCAAGTCCACGTTGGTAGCGGCGACCACCCTCACATCGATGCGAATACAACATTCCCCCCCCACTCGCTCGATCTCTCCTTCTTGCAGAGCGCGCAGCAGCTTTCCTTGCGCAATGGGGCTCAAGGTGCCGATTTCATCCAAAAACAACGTTCCCTTGTTCGCACGCTCAAAGCGCCCGGCACGCGAGGCGCTCGCTCCGGTATAGGCCCCACGCTCAACCCCGAATAACTCCGCTTCAATCAGCGTGTCTGGAATCGCCGCACAGTTCACCGCGACAAAGGGTTGATCCGCTCGCGGACTAATGCGGTGGAGCATGTTGGCAAACATTTCCTTCCCGACCCCTGACTCCCCGGTGAATAAAACAGTCGCGTCAGTTTGCGCCACGCGCCGAAGTTGATGGCACGCAGAGTTAAAGGCAGCTGAGGCGCCAATCATGGCAGTCTGGTACGGCGCCATCGCCGAATCATTTTTCAGGTCATTTGAAAAATCCCCAGCCGCTGTCACTGTCGAAGCGCGGGAAGCCGGAGAACCGACAAAATCCTCGGCATTGAGACGGCGCATATCTTCTGCAATGTCATCCCATAAATCGGCTGATTTGACCACCAACCGGCAAACCGAATCTCCCATCGAGCGGCAACTGATCTCTCGTGCAATCACAAGCTGGCCCAACAACGTGCTCCCATGCCCCATCGCATAGCCGGTCAACATCCAGCAGGTAGCCGAAGTGCCGAGACCATAGGCGGCGATATGTTCGTCCGCCTCGATCGAGTGGTGCCACAAGTACTCACCATCGAACTGCCCTTTTTCCTGATCGAAATGGAACCGTACTGGCTCCACCCTGACCATGCCTTCGAATGAATGCAGTTGCGCTTTATACAATGCAGTCAAAGGGGCGCCTGGCCACCGCGACTGCTCTATGCGCGCATCGCGGGCGCCTGCAATATAGCCCATACGCGTAAACAACCCACGCGCCTTCTCCACCCCGAGGCTATCGATCAGCTCGCGACGCAACGCCCCGAATGCGCTGCCGTGCAGCAATATCATGCGCTGATCGCTGAGCCAGATGTACCCCTCCTCGGGCGAAAACGACAAGCACGACGTAACGTCTTCGAGTGGCAGACGGACATTCCTGCTCAATTCTTCAAAAGCCCCGAACTGTTCCACAGGAGCGCCCATTTTTTTCTCACGCTGTGTCTCCTTCACCGTCTCCTCCTGTTTTTCTAAATTCCGCCGTCTTTAACTATCGGCATATTGATGATTTTATGAACTGGTTTCAAGAGCCCGGAGTGGTGCACTGCATTAACTTTTTAACTTGCAGGACAATATTTCCATTCTTTTGCCGTGTCATCGCCATGTTGTCACGCAGCATTCCTCTTAAAAAATGTGTTTGGCACTAGTCTTGCTTCACAGCAGCACCAGGCAAACGACGTTCAACTGCGAAGGGTCATTAAAGCCCACTACCGTGCTGCTTACGATGCTTACGAACTTGGCAAGACCGGATTGACGCTCTAATCGAAAACAGCTTAATAAAACAGGGATGCTTCGATGATCAAAGAAGGCGATTTGTTATGGACCCCCAGCGCCCACTGCGTTGAAAACGCGAACGTAACGAGATTCATGAAATGGCTGCAGGATGCGCGCAGCTCGAATTTCGCGAGTTATGCCGATCTGTGGCAGTGGTCGGTAACCGACCTGGAGGGATTCTGGGGCGCGCTCTGGGATTATTTCTCGCTTGAATCCTCCGCGCCGATTTCGCGCGCGCTCGCCGATCGCAAGATGCCCGGCGCGCAATGGTTTCCCGGCGCAAGGCTGAACTACGCGCAGCACATTCTGCGGCAGGAGCGCGCCGGCGAAGACGCGCTGATGTATCTGAGCGAAAGCCAGCCTCTGACCGCGATGTCTTGGGAGAATCTGGCGAGCCAAGTGCGCATCCTCGCGACCCAATTGCGGCGGCTCGGCGTCAAACCCGGCGACCGGGTGGTCGCCTATATGCCCAATATCCCGCAGGCCATCGTCGCGATGCTGGCGACGACGAGCATCGGCGCGGTGTGGGCGAGTTGTTCGCCGGACTTCGGCTCTCAGGGCGTTCTCGACCGCGTCACCCAGCTCGCGCCGAAAGTGCTGTTTTGCGTCGACGGCTACCGCTACGGCGGCAAGGCTTTCGACCGCCGCGGCGAGGTGCAGGAGATTCTCGGCGCGCTCGACAGCATCGAACACGTCATACACTTGGCGTACTTGGACACGCACAACGCCGCCCCGGCGGACGCGCGGGTGCGGTCGTGGGAAACCTTGCTGGATCACCCGCCGGTACCGGCCGACGAGTTCCGGTTCGAACAGGTACCCTTCGATCATCCGCTGTGGATACTGTTCTCGTCCGGCACGACCGGCCTGCCCAAGGCCATCGTGCACAGCCATGGCGGCATCCTCCTCGAAATGCACAAGCTGCTCGCCTTCCACATGGACATTCACGCCGGCGAGCGCACCTTCTTCTTCACCACCACCGGCTGGATGATGTGGAACGTGGTCGCAAGCTCGCTGCTGGTGGGGGCGTGCCCGGTACTCTATGACGGCAATCCCGCCTATCCGACCCCCGACGTGCTGTGGAAGATGGCCCAGGACTGCGGTGCCAGTTTCTTCGGCGCCAGCCCGACCTACGTCGACATCATGGACAAGGCCGGGATCGTGCCCGGAGCCAGGTACGACCTGTCGAAACTGCGTGCGATCATGCCGGCTGGCTCGCCGGTGTCGCCCGAGTGCACCGCCTGGTTTTACGACAACGTCAAGAAAGACCTGTGGATCGCCACCGGCAGCGGCGGTACCGACTGCTGCACCGGCTTCGTCGGCGGCGTGCCGATCCTGCCTGTCTATGCCGGCGAGATTCAGGCGCCGTCGCTCGGCGTCGCCGCGGCGGCGTTCAACGAGCGCGGCGAACCCGTCGTCGATGAAGTCGGGGAGCTGGTGATCACCGAGCCTTTGCCGTCGATGCCGATCGGCTTCTGGAACGACCCCGGGCATGTGCGCTACCGGGAAGCCTATTTCGAGGAATTCCCGGGCGTGTGGCGCCACGGCGATTTCTTCCGCATCAATGGGCGCGGGGGCTGCTTCGTGCTCGGTCGCTCGGACGCAACGCTGAACCGCCAAGGCGTGCGCATCGGCACCGCGGAGATCTATCGCGCCCTGGCCACGCTCGACGAGGTCGAGGATGCGCTGATCGTGAACCTCGACTTGCCACAAAACCAGTTTTTCATGCCGCTGTTCGTGAAATTGTCGGTCGGCGCCCACCTGGACGCGGATCTGGAAAAGCGCATCAACACGCTGCTGCGCAAGGAATACACGCCGCGTCATGTGCCGGACCGGATCCTCGAAGTGCCTTGCATCCCGGCCACCCTCACGGGCAAGAAAATGGAAGTACCGGTGCGCAAGATCCTGATGGGCCTTCCGGTCGAAAAAGCGGTCAATCGGAACACCATGGGCAACCCCCAGGCGCTCGATTTTTTCCTCCATTACGCGAAGACCCAGCAGGACTATTCGCTGGGCTGACAGCGCACGGCAGTCATAAGATCCGGAGACAATTATGACCGACAAGCCCAAACCCAAGGTGCTTTTCATCGCCACGCGGGACACCAAGGAACAGGAAGCGAAATACATCAGGGAATGCCTGGAAGGGGCGGGGGTAGAGGTCTATCACCTGGACCCCAGCGTCCGCCGCACGCTGGACGAACAGGCGGAGATCGGACCCGAAGAAATCGCCGCCGCCGCGGACATGACGATGCCGGCAATCCGCGCGCTCAAGCACGAAGGCTTGTGTCTGGAAGTGATGACCCGGGGGGCGCTCAAGTGCGCTCACGCGCTGCACCATGACGTGGGTTTGAGCGGCATTCTCGGCCTCGGCGGCTCGATGGGGACGGCGCTTGCGACCAGGATCATGCAGACCTTTCCCTATGGGCTGCCCAAAGTCATGATTTCCACCATGGCCTCGGGGATGACTCGCCCGTTCGTCGGCGCCAAGGACATCGTGATGGTGAACCCGGTGTGCGACATTTCCGGGCTCAATTCGATCACCCGCAGCGCCTTCCGTAATGGCGCGCTCGCCGCGGCGGCGATGGCCCACGACTACCAGTCGGTGGAAACCGGAAACAAGCCGCTGGTCACCATCTCGACGCTCGGTACCACGGAGAAATGCAGCGCGCGCGTGCGGCAGTCGCTGGAGCAGCAAGGGTTCGAGGTCATGGTTTTTCACACCCTCGGCACCGGCGGTGCGGCGATGGAGCAGATCATCCGCGAGCGCGACGTCGCGGTGGTCATCGACCTTTCGCTGATCGAGGTCAGCGAATACCTCCACGGCGGCTTGTGCGCGACCGGTCCCGAGCGCGGCAAGGCCGCGCTGGAGAAAGGCGTGCCGACGATTTTCGCCCCCGGCAACCTCGATTTCCTCGTTGCCGGACCGCTGGCCGAAGCCAAAGTGCGATTCCCCGGCAAGCGTTATCACGAGCATAACCCGGCCCTCACCGCGGTCCGCGCCGAAGCCCAGGAATTCCGCAACGATGCCGAGCATATGGCAGCCCTGATCGAGGACGCCAAGGGGCCAGTCAGCTTCTTCGTGCCGCTGCAAGGTTTTTCGAACCACGACAGCCCCGATGGCCATCTCCACGATCCGTCGCTGCCGCCGGTGTTCGCTGCGCACCTGAAGCAGAAGATGCGGGCCGACGTGCCGGTGGTCGAGTTACCCCTGCATATCAACGACGAAAAATTCGCCGACGCTTTGGTCGAGCAGGCCATCGCCTATTCCCGCATTCGCAGTGAGGCTGCCAGCAAATGAAACTGACCAACGAAGATGTGAACGAGATTCTGCAGCTGCTGGATGCGGGACCTTTCGACGAACTGAACCTGCAGACCTTGCGCTTCAAGTTGCAATTGCGGCGCGGCGGCGACGGCACGTGGACGCAGGAAGCGCAGATCCTCTCCGCGCCCAATCTGCTGGCCCCGGCCACTGCGGCCGCCACACCGGCCGCTTCCGATGCGCCGCAGGCGCAACACTCCACGCAGGCTGAAGCGGAGCACCTCGTTCCGGTGCGCACGCCCTTGCTGGGGACCTTCTACCGGGCGCCCAAGCCGGGCGCGCCCGCCTTCGTCGAAGTGGGCAGCCGTGTCGAGAAAAACACCCTGGTCGGCATCGTCGAAACGATGAAGCTGATGAACTCGATTTACGCTGGAACGGCCGGGAAGGTCGTGGAAATCTGCGCGCAGGATGCGGCCACCGTCGAGCACGACGCGGTGCTGATGCGCATCGAGCCGGAGGGCGCATGACGATACGCCGCATTCTCATCGCCAACCGCGGCGAGATCGCGGTGCGCATCGTGCGCACCTGCCAGCGCCTCGGCATCGAAACCGTCCTCGCCGCCTCCGAGGCCGATCTCGACTCGCAGGCGGCGCGCCTGGCCGACCACACGATCTGCATCGGGCCGGCGAAATCGTCCGCGAGCTACCTCGACGTCGACGCCGTCGTCGGCGCCGCGCGTGCGGCGAAAGCCGATGCGATCCATCCCGGATACGGCTTCCTGTCCGAGAACCAGCGCCTCGCCCAGGCCTGCACCGCCGCGGGGATCGTTTTCATCGGACCGACCGAGGCGCAGCTCGATGCCGTCGGCGACAAGCTCAAGGCGCGCAGCCACGCGCTCGCCGCCGGACTTCCGGTGGTGCCGGGCGGCGAAGTCGACAGCGTCGAGGAAGCGCGGGCCCTAGCTGAAAAAACGGGCTGGCCGGTCCTGATCAAGGCCGTCAGCGGCGGCGGCGGCCGCGGCATGAAGCTGGTGCACGAGCCGGACAAGCTCGCGGCGACGATCGAACTGGCGATGGCCGAAGCCCACGCTTCGTTCGGCGATCCCCGTGTCTATCTGGAGCGCTATGTCGCGTCCGGCCGCCACGTCGAAGTGCAGGTGCTGGGCGATGGCGAGAACGTGATTCATCTGGGCACGCGCGACTGTTCGATCCAGCGCCGCTACCAGAAGCTGGTCGAGGAAGCCCCGGCTCCGAACCTGCGCGACGGACTGCGGGCCGCAATGCACGAGGCCGCCATCACTTTCGCGAAGCATCTCGAATACCGCGGGCTGGGCACCGTCGAACTGCTGGTCGACTGCGAGCGCGACACCTTCTACTTCCTCGAAATGAACGCGCGCATTCAGGTCGAGCATCCGGTCACCGAAGCGATCTGCGGGCTCGACCTGGTCGCCGAGCAAATCGCGGTCGCTGAAGGAAAGCCGCTGCGTCTGACGCAGGACGACGTGCGTCTCGCCGGGCACGCGATCGAGTGCCGCATCAACGCCGAAGACTGGACGCAGGATTTTCGCCCCAGCCCGGGTACGGTGAGCCGCGCGGTGTTTCCGCTCGGCGAAGGCGTGCGCATCGATACGCACATCCAGACAGGCGCCCGCGTGCCGCCGTTCTACGACTCCCTCCTTGCCAAGCTGATCGTCCAGGGCGCCGACCGCGCCCAGGCTCTCCAGCGCCTGCGCCATGCGCTGGCGCAGTGCGAGATTTCCGGCGTGAGCACCAACCTGCCAATGCACATCGAACTGATGCAGCAGGAGGAATTCGCCCGCGGCGGCGTGAACACCGCTTATTTCCCGTGGTTCCTGGAAAACCGGGCGACCGCATTGCGCGACCCGTGTGTCGCGAAAGGAAGCTGACATGGCCCATCTCCAGCTCATCGACACCTCGATCCGCGACGGCAACCAGAGCCTGTGGGGCGCAACCGGGCTCAATACCCCGCAGATCCTGTCGATCGCCCCGATCCTCGACCGGGTCGGTTTCCGTGCCATCAATTACGCCTCGAGCACGCACATGGGGATGGCGATCAAGACCCACCGCGAAGATCCGTGGGAGCGCATCCGCCTCACCCACGCGGCGATGCCCAACACCCCGTTGGAATTCATCGGCACCGGGCTGCGCTTCATCTCCTGGGAGAGCCAGCACCCCGAGTTCATGCAGCTCGTGTATGACCGGCTCGTGATCAACGGCATTTCGCGCTTCATCGTCATGGACCCGATGAACGATGCGCAGGCCATGCTCGAATCGGCGCAGATGATGCGCAAGGCCGGCGCCAGCGAGATCATCGCCGCCCTGACCTACACCATCAGCGTCGTGCACGACGATGCCTACTACGCCAGCTTCGCCGCACAGCTGGCCCGCTCGCCCGACATCGACCGCCTCTACATCAAGGACCCGGCCGGCATCCTGACGCCCGAACGGGCGCGCACGCTGATCCCGGCGATCCAGGCGCAACTGGGGGCAAGGCGCTGGAACTGCATTCGCACTGCAACATCGGGCTGGCGCCGATCACCTACATGACTGCCGCCGAGTTGGGCATCGATGTGCTGCAGGTCGGCTGCGGCGCATTGAGCAGCGGCACGGCGCTGCCGAACGCGCAGCGCGTCGTCGCCAACCTGCGCGAACTGGGCCACACGGTGGACGTCGACGACCGTGCGCTGGCCCTGGTGTCGGACTACTTCACCCGTATCGCCGCCGCCGAGAACCTGCCGGTGGGCATGCCCCAGGAGTTCGATGCCGCCTTCCTGCGCCACCAGGCCGCGGGCGGCTACATCTCGACCACCCGGCGCCAGCTCGCGGAGTTGAAGCTCGAACATCGCTTCGACGAGGTCATGGAAGAGCTGAGCCGGGTGCGCGCCGAACTGGGCTATCCGATCATGGTCACGCCCTTCCCGCAGATGCTCGGCTCGCAGGCCTTCTACAACGTGATCGGCAACGAACGCTACGCCAACGTCTCGGACCAGGTGATCCGCTACGTCCTCGGCAATTTCGGCCGCCCGACCGGCGTCATCGACCCCCAGGTGAAGGACCGCATCCTGGCCCGCCCGCGCGCGAAGGAGCTGATGAACGAGCCGCCGCTGCCGCCGCTGGCGGAAATGCGCCGCCAGTTCCCGCCCGGCATTTCGGACGAAGAGTTCCTGCTGCGCGCGACGATGCCGGCGGAACAGGTCGAGGCCATGATCGCCGCCGGCCCCGCGCGCCGCCACTACAACCCCGACGTGCAACCGGTGCTGAAGCTGCTGCGCGAGCTGCAAACCCGCCCGGGCGTCTCCGACATCGTGATCGACAAACCCAATTTCCACCTCGAACTGCACGGCAACGGCAGCCAGGAGAACGCCAATGCGTGACGACAGCATCGCTTTTGCCGGACCGGACATTCCCGCGACCACGCTCGCCCGCCTCGGCCGCACCCGCGGTTTCGTCTTCGACATGGACGGAACGCTGCTGCTCGGCAACGAGCGTAACCATGACATGAAGCCGCTCCCGGGCGCGCTGGAAATCACCCACTGGCTGAGCGAGCGCGGCATTCCGTTTGCCATCTTCACAAACGGCACCACGCGCTCGCCCGAAGAGTACGCCACCACCCTGCGCAAACTCGGCTTCGCCCTGCCCGATGCGGCGATGATGACACCGGCGAGCAGCGCAGTGGATCTGTTCGTCCAGCGCGGCTACAAGCGCGTGCTGGTGCTCGGCGGCGACGGTCTGGCGATGCCGCTGCGCAAGGCGGGCATCGAGGTCGTCGCCCCGGTGGGCCGGCCCCAGGCCGATGCGGTGCTAATCGGCTGGTACCGCGAATTCACCATGAACAACCTCGAAGCGGCCTGCTACGCGGTCTGGGGCGGGGCACAGGCCTTCAGCGCTTCGCAGGCGCTGTTTTTCGCCACCGCGGCGGGCAAGACGCTGGGCACGTCCCGGGCCATTTCGGCAATGCTCAAGGATCTGACCGGCTGCCGGGTGCAGGTCGTGGGCAAGCCCTCGATCCATGCCCTGAGCGCTGCGGCCCGCCGCCTCGGGGTGCGGGCCAAGGACCTGGCGGTCGTCGGCGACGATCCCGAACTGGAAGTCCCGATGGCGCACCGCGGCCGCGCGCTGGCGGTCGCGGTCCATACCGGGCTGGGCGATGCGGACTCGTTCTCGCATCTGCCGCCGGCGCGCTGGCCGCACCTGACCGTGCACGGCGTCGATGAGCTGCTGCGCGTGCTCCAAGGCCAGACGCTTTAGCGCCCGCCATGCATCCGGCGCCCGATCAATCCCTTCCCCCCGGCGCCGGCTCGCAGCGGCCTTCCCTTTTTTCCAGTACGAGCCGGACATTCCGGTCCAGCGATCCACGCAACGGAGGCGCAGTGCAATGAAACCGCCCGTAGAACAGGCACTGAAGGAGATCGAGCGCGTCGTCGGCGCGGAACATCTGCTGACCGACACCGCAACCCTGTCGCGATATTCCGTCAACATGCTCGCCACCGCCGACATCCTGCCTGCCGCCGTGGTGCGGCCGGCATCGACGGCAGAGCTCCAGCAGGTGCTGAAGATTGCCAACACCTGCAAGACGCCGGTATGGACCTTGAGCGGCGGGCAGAACCGCGGCTACGGCATGGCCTGTGCCGCCACCCCGGGGACCCTCATCATCGACCTCAAAAGGATGAACCGAATCCTCGAGGTCAACGTCGAGCTCGCCTACGCCCTGGTCGAGCCCGGCGTCACTTTCGCCCAGCTCTACCGCTACCTCAGGGACAACGACATTCCCTTGTGGATGGATGTGCCGAGCGGCAGCCCCGAAGGCTCGTGCCTGGGCAACATCACCGAGCGCGGCGCCGGGTACACCCCGCTGGGGGAGAAGTTTCTTTTCAGCTGCGGCATGGAAGTCGTCCTCGCCGACGGACAGGTGCTGCGCACCGGCACCGGAACGCTACCGAACTCGCAGACCTGGCAGGTCTTCAAGTGGGGCTACGGACCGTCGCTCGACGGCCTGTTTACACAGTCCAATTTCGGCATCGTCACCAAAGCCGGCTTCTGGCTGATGCCGCGCCCGCCGGCCTACGAACCGCTCGCGGTGACCATGGACGATCCGGAGGCGGCCTACAAGGCGGTCGAAATCCTGCGTCCGCTCAAGCTCAACATGGTCATCCCCAACGGTGCCTGCGTCACCCACGTGCGCAAGGCGCTGGGACTGACGGCGTGCTGGGGCGAGGGGAAAAACATCCTGCCCCGGGTCAGCCGGCGCTTCGATTACCCGGCAGAAACCCTGAAGGCATTGAAAGAGACGTACGCGCTGGGTGAATGGAACTTCGCCGGCGCGCTCTACGGCCTGCCGGAAACCGTCCGGACCTATCGCGGAATCGTCGAAGACGCGTTCCGCTCGGCCCTTCCCGGCTGCCGCTTCCTGAGTGCGGAAGAACAGGCGGCGAGCCCCTACTGGCGGGCACGGGAAAAGGCGATGCGCGGCGAGCCGCTGTGGGAATTCGACATGTCGGACTGGGAAGGCAAGGCGGGGGCGCTGTGGATCTCGCCGGTCGCTCCGGTCACTAACGAGGCCGTCGAACAGCAGATCCGGATCGCCGAAGAGACCTACGCGAAGTACGGCTTCCATTATGCCGCGGAGCTGATCCTGGGGACCGGCCGCGATCTGCACCATATCATCTGGCTGCTGTTCGATCGCAGCGATGCCGAAGAGCGCCGCCGCGCCGAGCTGTGCGAGCGGGAAATGTACGACCGCTACTGCGAGGTCGGCTACCTGCCCTACCGCACCGGACTGTCCACCGGCGACTACCTGATGCGCAAGCTCGGGCCGTTCCGGGACATCTGCCACGACCTGAAACAGCTCTTCGATCCGAACAACATCCTGTCGCCGGGCAAGTCGGGAATCGACCTGGCCCATCGCTCATGACCGGGCAGCGGAGGTGCATTGCATGAAGCAGAATCTGACTGGAAAAGTCGCTTACGTCTCCGGTGCGGCGGCGGGAATCGGCGCCGCGATTGCCCGGGCTTTCGCGGAGGAAGGCGCGTCGGTGCTTCTCGGGGACGTCCAGGAGGCACGCGGCGAGGCGCTTGCCGCACAGATCCGGGACCAGGGCGGCAGGGCCGCATTCATTCACCACGACGTCGCCGACGAAGCGCAATGGGAACGCGCGCTGGCACACGCAGTCGCGCAGTTCGGCGGGCTCGACATCCTCGTCAACAACGCGGGCATCGAGCAGACCGGCCTCCTCGCCGACGTCGAGCTCGCCGACATCAACCGGCTCCTCGCCGTCAATGTGGCCGGCGTGATCCTCGGCCACAAGCACGCCATCCGGATGATGCGCCCGGGCGGAATCGCGGGCAAAGGCGGCAGCATCATCAACCTGTCCTCGGTAGCCGGACTGATCGGCACCCCGGCGCTGGGCGTGTACAGCGCCTCGAAAGGCGCAGTGCGGCTGCTCAGCAAGGCGGCCGCGGTCGAGTGCGGCCGTCTCGGCCACGGCATCCGGGTCAATTCGATCCATCCGGGCCTGGTCGATACCGACATGGGCAGCAAGCTCGTGGATGATTTCGTCGGCCTCGGAGTTTTCGCCGATCGCGAAACGGCGCTGCTGCAAATGCGCGAAACCTATCCCATCGGCCGCACCGGCGTCCCCGGCGACATTGCCAACGCCGCCCTCTTCCTCGCCAGCGAACAATCGAGCTGGATCACCGGAACCGAAATCGTGGTGGACGGGGGCATGACGATTAATTGATCCCCCACCCGCCCGGACAAGCCAGACCAAAGGAGAACATTATGCTGCTCGAAGGAAAGACCGCACTCGTCACCGGGGCCGGCAACGGCATCGGCCGCACCATTGCCCTCACCTACGCTACCGAGGGCGCAAATGTCGTCGTTTCCGACATCAATGACGAATGGGGCCGGGAAACGCTCGCCCTGATCGAAGCCAAGGGCGGAAAGGCCATTTTCCAGCGCGCCGACACCGCCCGCGCCGAAGACCATGACGTCCTGATCGCCGCGGCCAAACGCAACTTCGGCCGCCTCGACGTGGCCTGCAACAACGCCGGCATCAGCGGCGAATTCACCCCCACGGCTGAAACGAGCGATGCCCAGTGGCAACGCGTCATCGACATCAACCTGTCGGGCGTGTTCTACGGCGTTCGCGCACAGCTGCGCGCGATGCTCGAAACCGGCGGCGGCGCGATCGTGAATATTTCCTCCATCGCCGGGCAGATCGGGATCGAAGGAATCACCCCGTACACCGCCGCCAAGCACGGCGTTGTCGGCCTGACGAAAACGGTCGCCTGGGAATATGGCAGCAAGGGCATCCGCATCAATTCGGTCGGCCCGGCCTTCATCAATACCACGCTGGTCCAGAACGTTCCTCCCGAAACGCGCAAGCAGCTCGAACAGATGCACGCCCTGCGCCGCCTCGGCGAAACCGAGGAAGTCGCCAATCTGGTCGCCTGGCTGAGCAGCGACAAGGCCAGCTTCGTCACCGGCAGTTATTACGCGGTCGACGGCGGCTACCTGGCACGATGACCGTCATCGCCCATTAAAATCAATCAAAGGAATATCAATGTCCGAGCAGGTTCAGGTAATTGGGGTGGGCATGGTCAAGTTCGTCAAGCCCGGCACCCAGGAGCCCTACGAAATCATGGCGTCGAAAGCCATTCGCGCCGCCCTCGCGGATGCCGACGTGCCCTACGACAAGATCCAGCAGGCCTACGCCAGCTACGTCTTCGGCGACAGCGCCTGCGGCCAGGCCGCGCTGTACCGGGTCGGCATGACCGGCATCCCGCTGTTCAACGTCAACAACAACTGCTCGTCGGGCTCGTCGGCCCTGTTCCTCGCCCGCCAGGCGGTGCTCTCCGGCAGCGTCGACTGCGCGCTGGCGTTCGGCTTCGAGGAAATGCGCCCGGGCGCGCTGGGCGCGGTGTGGAACGACCGTACTTCGCCGCTGCTCGAGATGGAAGATCAGCTCGAAAAGATCGTGCCGGGCGTACCGCCGGCATCCAACGCCCACCGCCTGTTCGGCTCCGCCGCACTGGCCTACATCGAAAAGACCGGCGCCAATCCCGACATCTTCGCCAAGGTGGCAGTGAAGACCCGCAAGCACGCGATGAACAACCCGCTGGCAATGTTCAACCAGCCGCTCACCGTCGACGAGGTCATGCGGTCGCCGGTGATTTTCGCCCCTTACCTGACCCGCCTCGAAGCCTGCCCGCCTTCCTGCGGCGCGGCCGCGGCGGTGGTGTGCAGCGAAGCCTTCGCCCGTCGTCACGGCCTCACCCGCGGCATCCCGATCCTCGCCCAGGCGATGGCGACCGACCGTCCGGCCCGCAACGACAATTCGATCGATCTCGCCGGCGCCGACATGACCCGCAACGCCGCCGCGCAGGTGTACGCGCAGGCGGGGATCGGCCCGCAGGACGTCGACGTCGTCGAGCTGCATGACTGCTTCACCTCGAACGAGGTCATCACTTACGAAGGGCTGGGACTCTGCGGCGAGGGCGAGGCCGAAGGCTTCATCGCGCGCGGCGACAACACATACGGCGGCAAATACGTCATCAATCCGTCCGGCGGGCTGATGTCCAAAGGGCATCCGCTGGGTGCGACCGGCCTCGCTCAATGTACGGAACTGGTGTCGCAATTGCGCGGGGAAGCCGGCGCGCGGCAGGTGGATCGCGCGCGCCTTGCGCTTCAGCATAATCTGGGGCTGGGCGGCGCCTGTGTCGTGACCCTGTACGGGAAAAACGCCTGATCGGAATCGCATTCACTTTATTCGAGCGAGGGTGGGATCGTGATCACGACAATTGTCGAATACAAGCTTCCTTCCGCCCTGGGCAGGGAAAAAATCCTTGAAAAATTCCAAGCAGCCCGGGAAAAATTCATCAACACCGAAGGCTTGTTGAAAAAATATTTCTGCTACGACTCGTCCGACGGCACGGGGACGAGCGTTTACATCTGGAAAAACTTGTCGTGCGCGGAAGCTTTCTTCACGCCAGAAATGCTTCATGCGTTCGAAAAGACTTTTGGATGCCGCCCCACGCTCAGGCATGTCGATACGCTCATGACCCTCGACAACACGACCGGCGAAGTCGCTGTTTTCAGCAGCTGAGCGGGCAGCAAATACCGCAGCGCTTTTCACAAAAGGTAAATTGCATGAGAGCGATCAGATTACGTAACCCCGCGGGCCTCGACCGCCTTGAGCTGGTCGAGCTTCCCGATCCTGGCCAGCCCGGACCGGGCGAGATCAGAGTGAGGATTCACGCCAGTTCCCTCAATTTCCACGACCTTGGGGTCGTCATCGGCGCCATGCCCGCGGCCGACGGGCGCATCCCGATGTCCGATGGCGCCGGAGTGGTCGAGGCAATCGGTGAAGGAGTCGATGAATTCGCCGTGGGCGATGCCGTGGTCTCGACTTTCTTTCCGCAGTGGCTGGAGGGCGAGCCCCGCATCGCTGACTTCTCGACCACTCCCGGCGACGGCGCCGATGGCTATGCATGCGAGTTCGCCGTTCGGCCAGCGACTGCCTTCACGCACGCACCGCGTCACTACAGCCACGCGCAAGCCGCCACGCTGACCACGGCCGGACTCACCGCATGGCGTGCGCTGATCTGCAACGGCGGCCTGAAAGCCGGCGACAGCGTACTCGTGCTGGGTACGGGCGGCGTTTCGATCTTTGCGCTCCAGTTCGCCAAGGCGATGGGCGCGACCGTGATCGCGACCTCTTCCTCGGACGAAAAACTCGAGCGTGTCAAAGCTCTCGGCGCCAACCACGTCATCAATTACCGCCGTGAAACGGATTGGGCTTCGCGCGTGCTCGATTTCACCGGCGGCCGCGGCGTCGATCACATTGTCGAAGTCGGAGGACCCGGCACCTTGGCTCAATCGATCCAGGCCTGCCGGATAGGAGGTCACATCGCATTGATCGGCGTGCTCACAGGGGGAGCAGGGTCCGTGCCTACGGCGGCGCTGATGAAGCGCCAGCAGCGCCTGCAAGGGCTGATTGTCGGCAATCGGCAACATCAGAACGAACTGGTCCGTGCCATCGAAGCGACCGGGATTACGCCAGTCATCGACCGCTCATTCGCGCTCAAAAACATCGCCGATGCGTTCCGTCTGCAACAGGCGGGACGGCACTTCGGGAAAATATGCCTGGAATTTTGACCGCATCCCGATAGCCTTCCTGGAGACTCACAGTGATCTCGAGAAGAGTTTTTCTACAAGGGTCGATGGCAATGGGAGGTTTGGCACTTGCCGGAGTTTCGCTCCCCGCCCTCTCTTCCGCTCCAGCCCTTGGCCAGGACAAGACCTCCTTGTCCCTTTTTTCCGCAATCTACGACGGCGGTTTTTCCGCCAGCGCAGCTTTTGGCGCTGCAGCGAGGCAGCAAGGCCACTCGATCCATGACATCGAAGGAGACGTCGCCGGATTCTGGATGGATCACCTTGCCGAACAGTGGCAGCGCGCGCCCGTGGCGATTGCCGGTCTGACCCACGCCAGCGCTCTGTTCGTGCTCGAACGCCTGGGCTGGGATCATGGTTTGCGCGTCATTTTTCGCGCTCGCCATGACGTCCAGGCCCACGGCCATCTCGAACATCGGTTGTCCGGCCCCGCTCCCATGCTGAATGCGTTCGAAGCCGCCATTTCGCGGGATGTCAGCCTTGGCGTTTGCGTGGCTGGAATATTGTCCCATTGTCACGCTGCGGAACAGGCTTCATCAGCAACGTCGATCATGGCGCGGTCCCGCCCCGGAGCGGGCAGCGATCACGGCAATATCCCGCTGGTTTCGTGGGTCATTGCCCCACAGTCTTCCTTTGCTTCCGCATGTAATGATTTTGATACTGTCGAGAGGATCCTCTAATGAAACTTCCGAAAGACGTCAAGGCTGAAGACTTTAACGCCGCACTAGAAGAATTTCGTCGTGTCGTGGGTGAAAAATGGCTTTTCATGAGCGACGAGGACATGCATCTTTACCGGGATGCCTATTCCCTGCAGTGGGGAGAGCCCAATGAACTGGTCGCTTCCGCGGCGGTTGCTCCGGAAAATGTCGAGCAGGTCCAGGGCGTGGTACGCGTTGCCGCCAAATACAGTATCCCGCTGTTCGCCATTTCCACCGGCAAGAACCTGGGCTACGGCGGCTCTGCTCCGAACATGGCGGGCAACGTCATTGTCGATCTCAAGCGCATGAATAAGGTCATCGAAGTCGATGACAAGAGGAACTTCTGCATCGTCGAGCCGGGCGTCTCCTACTTCGATTTGTACAAGTACATCCATGAGCGCGGCTTCAAGGTCATGATGGACGTACCCGACCCGGCTGGGGCAGCCCGCTGGGCAATGCGCTCGACCATGGCGTGGGCTACACGTGGATGAATTATCGCGACCACTTCGGCTCTCATTGCGGCATGGAAGTGGTGCTCCCCGACGGCGAGGTCATGCGCACCGGCATGGCGGCGATACCGGGTTCCAAGACCTGGGCTGAAAACAAATACGGCTATGGCGCCTATGTCGATGGCCTGTTTGCTCAGTCCAATTTCGGCATCGTCACCAAGATGGGCTTCTGGATGCAACCGCAGCCGGATCACTTCCTGAGTTGCCTGGTGAAGGTCCCGAAATACCGCGACCTGATCCCTCTGATCGACGGCGTCAACAAGATGGAAGACCAGGGCCTGGTCGGCCATCCGCGCTACAGTTGCCCGATGGATCCGCTTTGCATGCAGATGGAGCCGGAGATATACAAACCCACGCCTGAACTGATGGCGCTCAACAGCCATCCGGGTGGCTCATCGGTCGAGGAATACCAGGCCTACGCCGAAAAACAGGGCCACGAATTCTGGAACGTCGTGCTGAATTTTTACGGCCCGAAGGAGACCGTCTTTGCCAACTGGGAATACGCGAAAAAAACGGTTTTCGCCTCCATTCCCGGCGTCCGCTTCGAAGAAATCGAAAACTATGCGTTTCCGCTCGAAAACCCGGAAGCCATCAAGAAGGTCCGCAACAAGGTCGCGCTGGGCATTCCGAACATGTCGATCTTTTCTATCGGCGCGCGCTCCGCGGCGATGCCGCAACCCGGAGACGGCCATGCATGGTTTTCACCGATCGTCCCGCGCAATGGTGAAGAATTCATCTACGCACACGGGGTCTTCACCAAGGCCGCGCGCGAAATGAACATCACCTCGGCCCCAATCAGCGTCACCAACGTCCCGATGTCATGGCAGTACCGCACCTACCTTTACCTGTTCCCGGTTTTCGTTTCCCGTTCCGACAAGGAGCGCAACAGGAAATCCATAGACGACTTCAACAAGCTGATCAAACTAGCCGCCGAAAACGGCTGGTCAGAATATCGCACTGCCCCCATATTCCAAGATGCGGTTGCAGCAACTTACTCCTTCAACAACAACATCCTGCTGAAATTCCAGGAGCAGCTCAAGGACGCCATCGACCCTCGCGGTATCCTAGCGCCAGGGCGTGGCGGGATCTGGCCCAAACGCTACCGGGAGAATTCATGATGAAAAATTTACTTGGCGCGTGCGCCGCCATGTTGATAATGATTGCATCCTGCCCGGTAGGAGCCAGCGGACAGACAGGGGCCGAGCGCGGCCAGGCAGTATTCCAGGAATGGTGTGTTTCCTGCCACGGCACCGGCCCCGGTCATCCGGGAACGCAGGCCCTTGATCTTCGCTATCAGGGCTCGCTGCCGGGGGCGCTGGAACAGCGCCTCGACCTGACCCCCGAGACCGTCGAGGCATTCGTGCGGAACGGCATTTCGGTCATGCCGTTTTTCCGCAAGACCGAGATCAGCGATGCCGAACTCGATGCTCTGGGAGCCTACCTGTCGCGCAATAACCCACACTAGTACTACAGCCGGAGTTGGGAACGTCGTTTGCAGATCGGTAAGAGCCAGAAATGGGAGGCTCAGAGATACAAGCGAAACTGTTACTCAGAAGACGGGAAGTAAGGCGACAAAATACAATGTATTTTTACTTATTTTCAGCATCTTACGTTCAAACTATGGACGAAAGAGTTACCTAACTAACTGTCTTCTGAGTAAGAGCGTGGCAGTCGGAGTTCGAGCGCGTCAACGAGTGAATCGCCGACTGTTTTGCGCGCAGCGAACCGCGTGATCGAGCGCGGGTGTATCTTCGCGTTCTGCTCGAACCGCTCGAGCGTAAGAACGGTTGGCAGTTGGCTGAGGCTGCGGGCGACCGCAGTCCCGATGGCGTGCAGGATTTTCTGGCACGCACCCGCTGGAGCGCGGATGCGGTGCGAGACCAATTGCGGACCTATGTGATTGAGCACTTGGGCGATCCGGATGGGGTGCTGGTGCTCGATGAGACCGGATTCGTCAAGAAGGGCGAGCACAGCGTCGGGGTCCAACGCCAGTACTCGGGCACGGCCGGGCGCATCGAGAACTGCCAGATCGGCGTATTCATGACCTATGCAAGCCAACAGGGCTATGCATTCATCGACCGCGAACTGTACCTGCCCAAATCGTGGGCGCAGGATGCGAAACAGCGGCGCGAAAGGCACGTGCCCCATGAAGTTGCCTTCCATATCAAACCGCAGATTGGCCAGGCCCTGCTCGAGCGCGCCATCGAGACGGCGGTGCCCTTTGCCTGGGTGACCGCCGACAGCGTCTATGGCAGCACGTGGTCGCTGCGGCAGACGATTGTTCCAGCCGGGCGCGGCTATGTCCTGGCCGTCACGAGCGGCCAAGTATGGGGATGGCCGTACCAGACGGTCGCCGAGCACGCCGCGTCCTTACCCGCCGACGCTTGGCGGGAAGATCAGTTGTGGGGCAGGCGCCAAGGGGCCGCGTCTGTATGAATGGGCATATCGGCAGGCAAAGCCAAGCGAGGGCTTCATTCTCGGATTGCTGGTCCGGCGCCACCGGCGGCGCCATGGTGAGCGTGCCTACTACGTCACGTACGCCCCGCTCGGCACGACGCTCGAGAAACTCGTCGAGGTCGCCGGCAGCCGCTGGACCATCGAATCTGGATTTGAGCAGGCCAAGGGCGAAGTCGGCCTGGATCAGTACGAAGTGCGCCGCTATAACGGCTGGTATCGACACATCACCCTCGCGTTGCTCGCGCATGCCTACCTGGCGGTGGTACGCGCTCACAGCAGCGGGAAAAAAAGCCGGTCCCGCGCTGTGGCGCGCGCTCTTGCCGCTCACCGTGCCCGAAGTACGCCGGCTGCTCGTCGCGTTGGTCCTGGTTCGCAGAATCGCGCCGGCGGCTATCCGCATGTGGTCACGATGGCGACGCCGACACCAGCAGCGCGCCAAGCAATGTCACTGGGCTAAGAGAACGGGGGCCTGAGAACAACTCCGGTTGTAGTACTAGGCCGCCTCGAGTTCCAGGTGCACGCGCCGGCCGAGGGCCGTGGCGATATTCACCAAGGCATCGAGCGAGAAACGCGAAACGCGCCCACGCAGCAGATCGTTGATGCGCGGCTGGGTAACGCCGCAGTGCTCGGCCGCCTCGGCCTGCGTCCATTCGGCCGCCTTGATGATCGCGGCGATTTGCCGCATCAGTTCGGCCCGTGCTTGAAGGTTGGCGGCTTGCTGGGGGGTATCGGCAACAGCGTCCCACACGCTGCTGAAAGTCTCTGCATTGGTCATTCGGCACCTCTCATCAGGTCAGTGTATCGCTTCCGGGCCAGATCCACGTCGCGCTTGCCGGTGGCCTGCGTCTTCTTCTGAAAAGCATGAAGCACATAGACGACATCGGCCAGGCGTGCGGTGTAGATCACGCGGTACGTGCCCGAGTCGTCCCATACTCGAAGTTCCTCGACGCCCTTGCCGATGCTCGGCATCGGCTTGAAGTCGTCAGGCTGCTCGCCGCGCTGCACCTTGTCTAGCTGGTAGCCGGCATCGTGCCGGGCATCCTCGGGAAACTCCCGCAGACATTTGAGCGAGTCGCCGAGGAATCGAAGTAGCTTCATGGCTTAAATCATATCCGTTTGGATATAAAACGCAAGCCCAGCAGACTGCCGTCGGGGCCGCGCCACGTTGACAGAATCGATCTCCCTCCGACTACCCCTGTGGAGCAATACCGACCTCGCCGAGCTCGTGACCGCGCCAAGCGAAAAAACTGCCTCGGCATGAGGCGGGCTAGGGTAAGAGAGTTGCATCAGTCACGCGATCCGCGCCGTGCGCCTCGGCTTCTGCTCGTGTTCCTGAACGTGCTTCTTCTCCTGCGCCTGGGTGCGCTCGCGCTTCTCTTCGGCCTCGCGGATCACACGGCCGACCTCGGCTTTCACTTGGCGTTCGACCCCTTCCCTGCCGAGCGCGCTGCGCGTCGCAAGATCGTTGAAATCGGTATGCGCCTTCATCTGCTCCAGCGCGGCCAGTTGCTTGTCACTGAGCTGGGCGCGTTTCAGCTCGGCCGTCTGCTGCTCGGTGAGCTTCCCCCCCTCGGGGTCCTTCTGCGCGTCCTCCAGGGCCTTGGTGGCCCGCAAGTGCTCCCGGTAGATGTGCGGGGTAATCGGGGCCAGGGCGGCCGGGTAAGCGTTCTCACCCGGCGCGAAGATCGGGAAGAAGGCTTTCCCGTCCACGGCCTTTGCGGCTTCCTGGGCCTTCAAACGGCCGGAATTGACGCCCTGCGTCAGCTCCAGTTGCCGGTCGTCGTCGCCCAAGATGATTACCGGCTTGTCGGGAAACTTCTCGTGCAGAGCCTGGGCCACTGCGGGCAGATTCCCGGAATCAAACGCCGCGACGGTGGCGAAGCCCAGCGCCTCGGCGTTGGTGGCCGCCGTCGCGTACCCTTCGGAAAGGACCAGCGCCGGGGCCTGGGCCAGCGCGTCCATGCCGCCGACCGGATGGAAGCAACCTTCCTTCTTGCTGTCCTTGGCGAAGCGTTTGGTGCCGTCGTCCTGGATGTACTGCATCGTCCACTGCTTGCCATCGACGTCGAAAGCCGGGATGTAGGTCTTCTGCCCGTCCTTGTCGGTGAAGACCCCGGTATGGGCCTGAATGCCCTTGTTGCGCATGTAAGGGGTCAGATCGCCAACCGGCACCAGGTCGGCCATCTGCTTGCCGACGCGCTGCGCGCTCGCTTCGTGCAGGCGGTCTTGCTCTTCGGCACGGGCGACCAGCTTGCTCGCTGCCTCGGCCGCCAATTTGGCCTTCTTCTGGGGATCGAGGGAATAGCCCTTCGACTTCCATTTCATCTCGATCCCGGTGCGGTTGTTCTTGATGTAGCCGGCGGGATGGCCGTCCAGGTGGCCGACATAGAATCCCGCCTGCTCGCCCTTCTTGTCACCCTCAACGCCGATCCGGTGCTTCGCACCGTCCATGTTGGGGTGCTCGCCGTTCACATCGCAGCCCATCGAACGCAAGGCATCGGCGAACTCTTCGCGGGGGCTCATCGCGGGGGCCTGCTGCGCCGGCACGTTGTCGGGGAACCAGCGTTGCAGCTTCTCCATGTCGGCCTTTGGCCCGACATACCAGGACTTCGCCGCCTTGTCCCAAGCGGCGCCGGCCGCCTTCGCGGCGCCGCGCTCGCCATATGGGACGGCCAGATAGACGCGCTCCTGGGCGGCCTTCTGGCCTGCGCCCTGGTCTTGGGCCGGCATGTCGGCTGTGCGGGCCTGGGCGGCTCCTTGCGCCCATTTGGCGAAGGGCGCTGCGTCGACACCGGACGGGACGTACCAGGACTGTTCCTTGCGGTCCCAGCGCGCCCCGAGGGCCTTGGCCTCGTCCTTCTCCTTGTACGGAACATCGAGATAGGTCCGCTCGTCCTGGGCGTGCCGATCCGCCGCCTGCTTCTGCTGCTGCTCCAGCTCGGCGATCCGCTTCTGCATGTCCGCGTCGTTGAGCGTCGCGTTCATTTCCGCTGCCTTGCGCGCCTCTTTAGCCGCTGAAATGTCCTCGTCCGTGCTGCTGGGATCTCGCCGAACCCGATCCTCATGCGCGCGAGCCAGGATCGCGTCCCGCTCGTGCTCGTTGTCGGTCGAATTGGCAACGACAACCGCCAGACGGTATGCAAGCTGCTCGGCATCCTTGGGAGTGTCAAAGTCCTTCACGACTTCGAAGCGCCCATCGGCGCGTTGGGTATAGACGCTCCAGAACTCAGGGGCGACGCCCAAGTCTGCCGCAGCTGCCACGAACCATTCGCCGTCCACCTCATGCTCCGCATTGGCCTGAACCTGGATCACCCCATTCCAGTCGTGCGGCAGTCGCTCTTTGGGCGGCAGATCGAAAACATCGCTCGCCGCAACATCGAACGCTCCCATGTCCCCCATCTTCCGGACCTCGGCAACGCGCGCTTCCCGTAGAAGCTGTTCCACCGGCTCGATGACCGCCTCGATCTGCGCGTCCAGGGCATCGACATCCGCCGGCAGCTCATGCCGTGTCCAGAACTTGTTTTGCGTGTTAAGCGGCTGCATCGCATTAAGGACATTGGTGGCGCGCTCGATCTGAGCAAGGTTCGCGGTATCGAGGGCGTGCGCCAGCGTGCCACGCTCCAGGTGTCCCATCGTCCACGCCTCGGCTACATCCGGGGCCGCTTCTTGCTGCGGTGCCTGCTGCATGCTCGCCTCCTGTCCTTGTTGCATGATCTGGAAGAGCTGTTCGGCCTTCAATGTGAACGCCTGGACCAACCCTTTGCGCTCCAGATAGGGGGCACCCATTTCCGAGTGCTCCGGGTTAATGCCGAACACGGGGGAAAGGCGATCATGCGCCTTCTCCCAAAACTGGCCGGGATCGTGCCCCGTGACGCTGCCCACGGTCGTCAAGCCTCGGCTGCGCAAGGCTTCCTCCAGGGTTGCCCCCTGCAAGGCTTCGTAGTGGCTGAAAGTCAGGGCCGGGTCGTTAAGGACTTCGACGATGTCCACCGCCAACGCTTGGGCAACGGTGGCTTCCTCGTGCGCCTGGCTCTGCCCTTGGCCCTGCTCCTGCACCTGTTGTTGCTCGAAGGCCATCACATAGTCCTTGATCTTCTCGGCCTCGGCCGAGGCCCGGAAGATCTCCAGCGGGTCGTCCTCCAAAGCCTTGATCCACGAACCGACATACGCGGCATGCTGGCCGGGATCATGGCCGATGCCCAGCTCGTCGCCGACAATCATTGACGTGATCTCCGCGCGCAACTCTTCCTTGGCGTACCCCTCGCTGCCGAACGGGTGCACCAGATCGCGGTCCAGCCGGGACGCGTGCCCGGTCCAGTGCCCGAGCTCGTGCAGCGCCGTCGCATAGTAGTTGTCGGCGGTCTGGAACTGGCCCCGGTCAGGAAGGTGGATGCTGTCGGTCGCCGGCCGATAGAAGGCGCGATTATTCTCGCCGTGGCGGATGACTGCCCCCGAAGCTTTCAGGATGTGCTCGGCCCGCTCGACAGCATCCCACGTCTGTTCCTTGCGCTCGATGAGCGGAAGACCCTCGATCTGTTCCGCATTGAAAACGGTGGCGAAGAACACGCGCGGCCGCTCCAGCATCACGCTTTGCTTGACCGGCTCGCCGTCGCCATCCAGGACGGGCTTGCCGTGCTCGTCCCGCTTCTCCTGCTCTTCGCTGAACTTCCAGTATTGAACGGGGGTACCCTTCTCACCCTTGCGGACCTGGGCGCCGGCCGCCGCCGCCTGCTTGTAGGTCATCCAGCGGTTATCCGTGCGCCCCTGGCTCATCAGGTGGATCGCGTTGATGCCCTTGTACCGCTTGCCAGTCGTAGGATTGAACGGCAGGAAGCCGCCGGGCTCTCCAGGCTCCCAAGGCCGTTGCCACGGCGCCGTGCCCGCCTTGAGCTGTTCAATCAAGTTCTCCGCGACCGTTTCATGGAACGGTTTCTTGGCCTCTGCCATGACATCAACCCTCCTGCCGCTCGGTCGGAACGGTCGCGTCAACCAGATCAACATCGCTGTCGAGCGCGTCTTGTTCGCTCAAGGCGTCTTCCGCGAAGGCGCCAACGCGCTCGGCCTCATCCGGATCGAACTCGGCCTGATAACCGGGTGTCTGGGCGTCGATCAGCTTCTCGCGGATCACGTCCATCGCATTCATCAGATCATGGAGGATCGCGGCTTTGGGATCGGTAATCTCCTCTGTCATGGTCACTACTCCTGTTCGTGGTTGTTGTGGCGGCTGGCGCTGTAGTCGGGTCTGTCCTTGAGTTTCGGGTTCTTGCTCTCGGGATAGCTCTGCTTGCACATCGGGAAGTTGCTACACGCCCACCAGAAGACGCCCGGCTTCTTGGTGGGCCGGCGGATCAGGCCGTGCCCGCACGCCATGCACTTGTAGAGGCTGGAAATCGGCAAGGCCTCGCGGCCGCCGGTAATGGTCACGGCGCCGTCGTTCGCCTTCGCTACCTGGTCGCGAATGAAAGCCTCTTGCTTGGCGCTGAAGGCCGCCAGCTCGGCGGTGCCCTGCTCGATGCCCTTCAACATGCGTTCGTAGAGGGCAGTCAGAACGGGGCTCTTCACCACTTCCGGCAGGGCGTCGATCATGCTGCGCCCCAAAGTCGTGCTAACGATCTGCTTACCCTTGGATGCCAGGAACTCGCGGCGTTTCAGCTCGGAAATGATGGATGCACGGGTGGCGGACGTACCGATGCCGTCGCCCTCTCGCAGCATCTTCTTGTGCTCCGGATCAGGCACAAACTTATGGATGTTCTCCATCGCCCGGATCAGCGTGCCCTCGGTGAAACGGGCCGGCGGCTTCGTCTTGGCATCCTTCCGGGTGGCGTGCTTGCAGGTCACGCCGTCGCCCTTCTTCATGGCGGGAAGGCTCTGGTTCACGCTCTCGTCGGTGTCCTTGTCCGCGTCCTGCTCGTCGACTTCCTGATACACGTCGCGCCATCCGTTGCGGGTAACAACCTTGCCAGCGGCAACGAAGGTTTCCCCCTCGATATCTACGCCGACCGTAGTGCTCAGGTACTCATGGACGGGATAGAACTGCGCCAGGTACACCCGCACGATCAGGTCATAGATGTTGCGCTCCTTCTCGCTCAGGCCGGCCTTGCTGCCCTTGTGCAGGGTCGGGACGATCCCGTGGTGCGCGGTGATCTTCGAGTCGTCCCATGTCTTGGACTGCAAGCGCGGATCGGCGCCGGCCACCAGGCCGGCCAGCTCCGCGTTCACGTGCTGAATCGCCTCGAGGACGCGGGGCACGTCGGCGTGCTGCGACTCGGGCAGGTAGGCGCAATCGGTACGGGGGTATGAAGTCAGCTTGTGGGTTTCGTAGAGCGCCTGGCAGGCGTTCAGCACGTCCTCGGCGCTGTACCCGAACTTGTTGGAAGCGAGCAGAGTGATGTCCGACAGTGCGAACGCGAGCGGCTGGTGCTGTTTCTTGGCTTCTTGCTTGTATTCCGCGACGGCGCCGGCCCTGCCCGTCACCTTCGCCACCAGCGCATTTGCCGCGGCGGTGTCGACGAGCCGCCCCTCGGGATCAAGGCCCGGCTGATTCTCCTTCGCTCGCCAGGAGGCGAGAAAAGCGCCGCCAGGATGCTGAATCTCGGCCCGGATGGTGTGATACGGGACCGGCTTGAACGCCTCGATTTCCCTGTCTCGAGCGACAATGAGGGCAAGGGTCGGCGTCTGCACACGGCCCACCGTGAGGAGCGCCCGCGAGCCGCCGCGCTTCGCGCGCAGGGTATAGGCGCGACTGAGGTTCATCCCGATCAGCCAGTCGGCCCGCTGCCGCCCCCGCGCGGCAGCGGCCCAGCAACGATAAGCGCCGTTGTCCTTGAGAGCGGCAAGGCCACGCTTCACGGAAACGGAATCCTGGGCGGATACCCAAAAGCGGCGCGCAGGCTTGTTGCAACGGAAGTATTCCAGGACCTCATCGACCAGCAATTGGCCTTCGCGGTCGGGGTCGCCGGCGTTGACGATCTCGGCGGCTTCCTTGAGCAGCTTGCCGATCACGGCGAGCTGCTTCTTCGCGTCGTCCTTCGGCTTGAGAAGCCAGTCGGTCGGGATGATGGGCAGCTCGTCGATCCGCCAGACTTTCTTGCCGCTGCCGTTGCGGGGCATCTCGTCGGGCGTGTAGTCGTCGGGTTCGGCCTGTTCGAGCATATGCCCGAAGCACCAGGTCACGGTATCGTTGCCGCACTGGATGAAGCCGTGGCCTTTTCCGGTCTGACCCAGCTCGCTTGAGATGGCCTTTGCGACGGACGGTTTTTCCGCGATGAACAATCGCATTGTCCTGTCCTCCCTTACCAGGTAATGACTGGGGAAACGACGGTCTGGATCTGCGAACGATTGATGGGGCCGAAGTAACGGCCATCGAAGGACGTGCCGCTGACGTCGGACATGAGCAGCACTTCGGCGGCGCGAAGGGTGTAGCGGTCTGCGTGGAACCTGGGCAGCGGACGTCCGCCAGCGTCGACAGCCCTGGGGGCACTCATGGGTAGCAGTTCGCCATTGACGCGTACGCCCTCGTTGGATACGGCGACGTCATCACCTTTAGCCGCTAAAACGCGCTTCATCATGTAGCCGTAGCCGCCGGGGCAAAAACCGGCGCCGATGTAGCCTCGCTCTCGCGCTTCGTTGAAGACCTGGACTTGCGGCGGACAGAACAAGACATAGGCGCCCTTCTCCACCGCTGCGCGGCTCGTCCAGTACAGGCCGACCGGGATGCTCTTCGTGGTGTTGATGCGAGCGCCGGCCGCATAGGCCAGCGCCGCACCGGCCATGCTGACCGCGCCGACCAGCGCCACCCCCGCGGCGATCCTCTTGAAGAGGGTGCTCATATCGTGATCCCCTCCCCTGCTTCCGCAAACTGGATCAGGCGATCACTGGCTTTCGGCGCCTCCACCGCAGCGCGCGCCTGGAAGACCGGATCTTTGAAGTAGAGCGGTTGCTTGCCGTAAATGGCGGGATAACCGGCCACGTACACCACCATGTCGCCCGCCTCTTCGATGTGGCCGTCCGCGTTCTTCCGAGGACCGGGCATCCGCAAGCACTCATCCGGTGTCAGCAAGGGGCGCTGCACTTCTTGGAACGTGCGGGAAACCTGCCCGAGCATCGCGGCCGTGCGGCGCCCGCTGGTCGTGATCTGCTCCTTGACTACGGTGGTCTGTCCGGTCAGCCGAGACAGGTGTTCGGCAGTCTCCATACGGTTCGGGGGATAGGCGTTGTGCACATGGCAGTTGGAGGTGATGGTTTCATCGGGTCCGTACCCCGTTTCACGGCTCTTGAGTTGGTTGATGTCCTGGCAGATCAGGTAGCACTTGATGCCGTAGCCCGCCACGAACGCCATCGACTCTTGCACGATCTGCAATTTCCCAAGGCTGGGAAACTCATCGAGCATCAGCAACAGCCGGTGCTTGTAGTGCGCCACCGGCCGCCCATTCTCGAAATCCAACTTGTCCGCAAGCAGACGGACAACCATGTTCACCATGACGCGAACCAAGGGCCGCAGCCGATCCTTGTCATTGGGTTGCGTGACGATGTAGAGCGTCACCGGGTCATCCGAATGCATCAGATCGCGGATGCGGAATTCGGAGCGACTCACGTTGCGGGCCACGACGGGATCGCGGTACAGGGCGAGGTAGGACTTCGCTGTAGACAGGACCGAGCCCGCTTCTTCCTCAGGCCGATCCATCATGTCGCGGGCGGTGGAACCGATGGCAGGATGGTTCTGCCCGGCGACGTGCCCATAGGTCGCCATCTCCATCCACAGCTCGCCAATGTCGCGGTTCGGATCGGCCAGCATCGCATCGACCGATGGCAGCGTGGCCGTGGTGGTGTCATCTTTCGCTTTGTAGAGCGCGTGAAGGATCACGCCGACCAAGAGTGCAAACGCCGTTTTCTGCCAATGCGAACCCAAGCCCTTCCCGTCCGGGTCGACAATCAGGGTCGCGAGATTCTGAACATCGCCAACCTCGTAATCAGTACCCAGCCGGATTTCGTCCAGCGGATTCCAGCACACGCTCCCGTTCGCAGTAGCCGGCTCGAACCGCAGCACCTTGTTCTTGGCGTGCTTCTTCCTCCACCCGGCAGTCATTGCCCACAGCTCGCCTTTCAGATCGGTGACGACGGCGCTGGCATCCCAAGACAGCATCGTCGGAACAACCAAGCCGACACCTTTGCCCGAGCGGGTAGGGGCATAGCTCAAGACGTGTTCCGGGCCGTTATGGCGCAGGTAATAGAAATTCCCGCCCTTGTCCTCCCAGCCGCCGACATAGACGCCCGTGGACAGGGCAGCGTCCTTGCCCCTGACAACATCGAAGAGGCGGCGGGGCCGGGGCAGCAATCCGGCCGCCTGGAGGTCTTTCTTCCCGGCCCAACGTGCGGAGCCGTGCAGGTACTCGTTCGCCTTCGACGAGTTCGAGGACACGACTTTCGCCACCGCCACGCCCAGCAGCCCGACCGTGGAAACCATCAGGCCGATACTCCCCGCCTGCATGATTTCGTTCGGATAGTGGGAATACCACTTCGAGGCCCACTCGAGGATCGACCACGGCGCATAGACGTGGTTGAAATGGTCGCCGAGGTTCGCCGGGTAATTGAAGGTGTGGGCGAAAAATTGAGTAGCAGACTGCAATCCCCCCCCAAGCGACACCGCCCCGAGCACGGGCAACAACTTGCCGCCCGCGCCTTTCTTGGTGCGAACTTGAGGCCCGACCGCATTGTTCATCTTGATCTTCATCGACTCCTTCCCTTCGACGTTTGGATCGAACCCCGGGGGGTGACGGTGACGGGATCGCCGACCGCTACACGGGACAAGCGCCGGGCCGTGGCGTGGTCGATGGACAGAACCATGACAACGTCAGCATCGTCTCGCCTGAGAAGAGCCGACGTCTGACCCTCGACATGACGAAGGCCAGCAAATGAAAAACCACGGGCATTCACATTATATAGACTGTTTTTCGTTATATCGAAGTATTTTAGGTGCTTATCTTTGCCCTCGGCGAGGGATTTGTCCGCTGCAGCCTGTTGCGCGGGTTTCAGCCGTCCTGCCCCAACAGCGTCCCGTCGCAATGCGTGATCTGATTGGGCTCCTTGCTGCTCCACGTGACGATGAACATCACGCGGCAATAGCACTTCACTTCCGCTGGCGATGCGAACCACACCGAGTTCGGACATTCCTCGCAAACGGTGCTGGCTTTGGGGCGGCGGAACTCGTCCAAGGCCTCCAACGTTGGGCTTGCGGCCGACATGGGCGGAGGCGTCCATGCCCGCCCCGCCTCTGGTGTCGTTGCCGCCTCGGCCGGCTCCAGCCCCGGTTCGGGTAAGGTTGTCGTCGGCAGCGGCGCTTGGTCCAGCGCCGCCAAGGCGGCGTCGATCAGTTCGTCCTCGCTCAGTTCGTGCCGCTCGCTCATAGGCTTTCTCCTTGCTCAAAAGCTGTTGCCGCCGCAATTCCAAAGCGGAATCGGCAAACGTGATAGGTAGCTGGGAATCGACGGCAGTCCTGATAACTTGAGCCTTGAAGTCGGGGGTGCCGTTGACGGTGATCTGGCTGCCATACCGCTCCATCGCCAGACGCAGCGCGGCTTGCACCCCCTCGCGCGTGGCCTCGCGGGAAACCTGGAGCTTGTCGCCATCGTCGCGGACAGCCGACTGGCCGACGCGGAAGATGATCGTGCCCTTCTTGGTGATGTTGTCCAGAACATGGGCGCGCTCGGGCTTCGCTGCACCCTGTCCGGCGACGGTGTTGCCCTTGAGGCCCTGGGCCGCCTCACGACCCCGCAGGGCGGCCAACGCGTCCGCATTGCCCTGTAGGGCCTCCTGCTTCAACCAGTCCGTCCACGCCCGCCGCTGGAAGCCCTGGTAGAGCTTTTCCCGTTCTTTCGCATACTCCTCATGGATCTCGGTCAGCTGGTCGCGCAGGGCAGTACTGGCCTGCGAATAGAGCACCTTCTTGCCGACGCCCTGGCTGTCGACAACCTTGAGGGTCGCGCGCCGGAGCCGGTTGGCCCGCTTCGCACCCTCTACAGCACGATCCTTGCGGCGCCGGGCTTTCGCCAGCGCGTCGGCTCGTGCCGCTGTGAGGGTCTGCTGCTCGGCCTTGTACCGCGCATAGAGCTCGACCGTATTGACGCGCAGGCGAATGGGAGACTTTTCGTATTGCCGCCGGATCTTCGGCTTCGCCAGCCGATCCGGCGACGGCTCGAAGGGACCAAGCCGGGCCTCAAGACCCGGTTTGGAAAGCTCACGGGCGAGGGTGCTGGCTTTGACTCGCGTACCGTCTGCCGCTTCTACAACCAAGCCATTGCCGCGCTCGCGCAGCGCAAGGCCGTTTTCCCTCATGACCTGGTGCAGCTCGGTCCACGATTGCGCCCCGCGCATTTCCTTCAAGCATTCCCGCCGGACCCAGCCCACTAGGCTTTCGACGCCCGCATGACGCTCCATGTCCGCGGCGCGCCCCTCGGCCATCGAGCGCCGCGATTGGTGGTTGTCCTGCTCCAGCCCGTAATCCCGCTCGAGCACGGCGCACAGATCCGCAAGGATGCGATAGGACTGGAACGGCTCATGCATCGTGTGCCGCTCCGGGTGGATCTTGTTGATGGCGATGTGAAGGTGAAGATTGTCGGTGTCATGGTGTACCGCACTGACACGCTGGTGCTCGCCGTAACCGAGGCCGTCAGAGATACGTTCCTCAATCGCTTTCAAAGTCTCCACGCTCGGGTGTTCACCGGGCCGAAAACTCACCAGCAGGTGACTGGTCTTGTCGCCGGCCGCCCGGGTGTTCTGCCGCTGCGTAGCAAGCACTTCCCCGATGACCGCCTGCAGGGTGGCGGCCTCGCAATTCGTAGCTGTGACCTGCCCGAGGCGTTCCGTTTTGTCTTGCTCGTCGGTGATGTACTCTACCAGCTCGGCGAAGTCGCTCTTGGCAAGGGACCGCATTGGGACGTGCTTCGCGATCACGCGCGAGCCCCGGCGTTTTAGCGGCTAAAAGGATCATCGCTCGGCCCTCGGCATGACGACGGTCATCATGACCTGCCCCATCTCGTCCTGGGTCGCCTCGATGCGGGACAGGACCGCGCGAATAGTCGCCTCGCCAAACTGCGTGGTGCGCTCGTCGTTGGTGAGCCAAAGCTTCAGCAGCCCGCCGAGGCGGCCAAGATCGCCATTGATTCGGGCGAGTTCGCGCACCTGCTCGTAATCGACCACACCACCGATGCGGTAGCCCTGCCCGACTTCGCGCAGAAAGCGGGCAACGCTCATCCCGGCTCGCCGGGCCTGATCTTCGATCAGCTTCTTCTCTTCCGGGAACACAGGCACCCGTAGGTGGTGCTTGCGCTTCCCGGCGGTTGGCCTTGCGCCTTTCCGCATCGTCCAAACCTCGCTTGTCATGCCGGCGGTAGCCGGCCCAGCCTCGCAGAGCAGGATGCCCGTTGAGCGCCCCCGGCGCGAATAAGGGATAGCGAAGTTAGATAACCGGCTCCGCTGGTTAGCTAACTTCGCCCATCCTGCCCGCCATTCGGCGTTCATTACCCCAGGAAAAGTCTACGCCATCACTTTTGATTTATCCGCAGTGGCGCGCAAAACAAGTGTAAAACATTTAATGGATATAGCGAAATTACGTGAACGCTCCCATAATCCCTGTGCCGTAATGGTATGGACACGATGTAGTTGCACCTTTTCGCGGTCTTGTTACACGCCGCATAGCGCAAGAATTGAAGCGACGGGACCTATGGAACGAGCACGATGGCGAAGAGCTACACCGAAGAACTTGCCGGGTGGGTGAGCAAACACAAGACACAAAGACCGCGCCAGGACAAGAACATCGTTGCGTTCTTGGCCGTGAAGGGCGACGTGAAGGCAGCGCTCGATGCAGGCTACTCCATGAAAACCATCTGGGAGCACCTGCACGAAACGAAGCGCATCGAGTATCGCTATGAGACTTTCACGCTGCATGTGAAGCGGTACATCCGGGCCAAGCCTCGAGCCGAACACCAAGTCGAGCAGCAGCTACCGCAGGAGCAGAGCAAGCCACAAGTTCTGGCGGCCCCAACGAAGCCCGACCAGGCGCAAAGCGAGCCCCGAAAGACCTCGCTGCCCTCCGTGGGAGGCTTCACGTTCAACGCAACACCGAAGAAAGAGGACTTGTTCTAATGGCCAAGATCCACATGGTTCTGCAAGGGAAAGGCGGCGTCGGCAAGTCGATGATCTCGGCGGTCATTGCGCAGTACAAGGCAGGGAAGGGGCAGAAGCCCATATGCATTGACACGGATCCGGTCAATGCGACGTTCGAGGGATACAAGGCCCTCGACGTGCGGCGCCTCAACATCCTGGAGGGCGATGAGATCAACACCAGGAACTTCGATATCCTGGTCGAGCAGATCGCCACCGCCGAGGTCGACGTCATCGTCGACAACGGTGCCAGCTCTTTCGTGCCGCTCTCGCACTACCTCATTAGCAACCAGGTGCCGGCGCTACTCCGGGACATGGGGCATGAGCTGGTGGTGCACACCGTCATTACGGGCGGGCAGGCTCTCCAAGATACGGTGAGCGGTTTCGCCCAGCTCGCCAGCCAATTCCCCGCCGAATGCCTGTTCGTCGCCTGGCTGAACCCCTATTGGGGCGCCATCGAGCACGAGGGCAAGGGGTTCGAGCAAATGAAGGCGTACATCACGAACAAGGATCGCGTGTCGGCCATCATCCAGATTCCGTCGCTCAAGGAAGAAACCTACGGCCGCGACTTTACGGAAATGCTCCAAGCTCGCCTTACCTTTGATGAGGCCTTGGCGATGAGCTCTCTCACGATCATGACGCGGCAGCGGCTCAAGATCGTGAAAGGCCAGCTCTTCGCCCAGCTCGAGAATACGGCGGTGCTGTGATGTCGGACAAGATCGAGTCGATCATCAAGGAGATCGCGGCCAAGCACGGCATCGCCGTTGGCCGCGATGATCCGATCCTGGTCCTGCAAACGATCAATGAGCGACTGATGCAGGACAGCGCGGTCGCCCAGCAGGAAACGCTGGACCGCTTCAAGGAAGAACTGGAATCCATCGCACACCGGTGGGGCGAAGACGCCAAGAGCAAGGCGGAACGGACGTTGAATGCGGCGCTGACAGCGAGTAAGGAAACCATGATGAAAGGGATGCAGGAGGGTGCGAAAGCGGCCGCCGAATCGGCGCGCTGCGAGGTGGAGGCCGCGGTCGGGCGGCTCGCCGGCTCAATCCGGGACGGCCGGCGGATCGCGATCATGAACATGATCGCGGGCGCCCTGGCTGTCTTTGCAGCAGCCATGGCGCTGCTCTCGACGTTATGAAACCGGCGGATAGGGAGATCCAGACCGGTTTTTTTATGGCTCAGGTTGACGCTTTGACACTAAATCCGTTTTGGGTATCTCGGGTCGGGCGCCGGGCGATGACCTCCTGGGCGGCGGCCGGGGCCAGTGCCGTCGTGGCCGACTCAGGGAGCCAGGCGCCTAAGAACCTGCTCAAAGTCTCTGGAGTTATGAGAACTTTGAGGAATGAGGAAGAGCTATCCGAGCGCCATCAGTGGCGAACAGTTCGAGCTCATCCGTCCGCTGCTGGAGAGTGCGCGCAGGAAGACCTGTCCGAGGCGCGTGGACCTGTACGAAGTGTTCTGCGCGGTGTTGTATCTGCTCAGGAGTGGCTGCCAGTGGCGCATGCTGCCCGAGGGGTTTCCCAAATGGCGCACCGTGCACGCGTACTTTGCCATCTGGAGCGAGCCGCGCGAGGGTGGTAGCCTGCTGGAGCAGACTTTAAAAAATCAGGGTGGCGCGGCCCGGCAGAGACTGGAGCGCAACGCCTGCAGCACGCTCTTGATCGTGGACGCGCAAAGCGTGAAGAACACGGATACGGCGGCCCAGAAGGGCTATGACGCGGGCAAGAAGGTGTCGGGGATCAAGCGCCCCATCGCGGTCGACACCCAAGGCTTGCCATATGCGGTGGCGGTGAACAGGGCTGAGGTGACGGACCGCAAGGGCGCGCTGCAGGCGGCTGCGTCGTTGCAAGCCTGGGCTCGAGCGGGTGCAAAGCGTGCTGTGCGACAGCGCCTATATGGGCCAGCCCTTCGCGCAGGGCGTGCGCGAGATCCTGGGTCAGGGCGTGACGGTGCAGATCGCCAAGCGCCGCGAACCCCACGCGTTCAAGGTGATGCCCAAGCGCGGAATCGTCGAGCGCAGCTTTGCCTGGCTGGAAAAGAACATGCGACTATGGAAGAACTGCGAGCGGCTGCTCAACACCAGCTTGCAGTTCATCCACCTCTCATTCCTGGCCCTTTTGCTCAATAGACTTTAAACAGGTTCTCAGGAATTCTTCCATTTTCCTGAAAACAGCGGCTGGTCAAGTGCATCGCATTTCTCCCGTGTTGCGAAAGAATTCGAATCGACGATTTATACCTGCCTTCCGTGGCCTTCAGGGGTCACACATCCCTTCACTCCCCTCGGAGCCAGCGACGTAGCAATTTCGTGATGACCGGCATCACGACGTACGTCAGCAGGACCACCGCGATCGGAATCAGCACCATCGTAGCCATATACACCGGCAGCCCTTCGAGCACGGGTCGCAATACCATCAGCAGGGGCGTGATCGTCAGATACACGCCCAGCCCGCTGGCGATCATCATCTTGTGGCGGGGGGGTGGAATCATCGGCTGGGGCGAGCCGGCGTTTGCCGGCAACTGAAACCATGTTTCCAAACCGACGGCCTGCTCGATCAGCACCGGTGCGCTCTCCACCGATTCGAGTTGCCTCACCAGTTCCAGCCGTTGCGCAGAATCCTCCCATCGCCGCAGGCTTGCGAAGCTGTCGAAACTCATGATGATTCGGTACGCACGTTCTCCGGTGCCGGTGGGTTTGAGGATAGTGGCACCCAGGTTGCCCGGGAACTGGCGCGCCGCCCGAACGCCTCCACCGATGAGGACTTCCCACTCCGTCTCCCGCCCGAGTTTCGGCACCCGCGTAACCATCAGGGTTACAGGATCCTTGAGTACCTGCTCTTCAGCAATCAATCACGCTCCCTCCTCTGCTGCTGTGCTTTGTCCGTCAAGGAGTCGATTTTCCGTGAGAGTCGTCCACACCTGAACGGACACGTATCGCCATCCATGCTCCGAATACTGCGGCAATTCCCCCAGCTACCTGCACCTTAGGCGAGGGAGCCAACAGCCCAAGTCCCGCGACCAGGAAACACAAGCGCTGCACAATGTCGAGCGACCGTTTCCAGAAACCTTCGGCAGCCAGACACAGACAGACGACGGCAAGGATCACCGCCAGACAGGCAAATGCAATCTGCAGCGGCGTCCCCGAGAGGAGAATGCCGTCGTTATACACGAAGGCAAAAGGAACGACGAACGCGATCATCGCCATTCTCACCGCCGCCAGTCCGACGGCAAGAGGGTTGGCGAGCGCGATCGGGGCAGCGGCAAACGCGGCAACGGCGATCGGCGGTGTCATCGCCGACAGGCTAGCGTAATAGACAAGAAACAGATGCGCAGCGATCAGCGAAACGCCCAGCTTCGTGAGCGCCGGCGCGACCAGCACCGCGGCGAGGATGTACACGCTGGGGGTCGGCATCCCCATGCCCAGCACCAGCGTGATGACTGCGGCGACCACCAGCGACAAAAACAGATCCGTGCCGGCAAGGAGGAAGATGAGTTCGGTCACCTTTGCGCCGAGTCCGGTCATCGACAGCCCGCCGACGACCAGTCCCGCAGCCGCACAGGCGGCGACGACCGGCACAACTCGCAACGTCGCTTCCGCGAGAATCTCATAGAACGCCTTGAAACTGAGACGGGTCTCGCGCTTGTACATCGCCACCGCGATCACTGCGAGGGTGCCGAATGCGGCGACGAAATTGGGGGAGTAGCCTATCAGCAGCGCCACCACTAGAGCGATCAATGGGACCAGGAACATCCCTCCTCGTCGCATCGTATCGCCGAAGGCCGGCACGTTGTCGAGACCGGCGATTCCCAGCTTGAGGGAATTGAGGTGCACCTGCAGATAAACGCAGAAATAGTAGAGAAATGCCGGGATGATCGCTGCGACGGCGATATCGGTGTAAGGGATGCCCGTGAACTCGGCCATGATGAAAGCAGCCGAACCCATGACGGGGGGCAGGATGCTGCCGCCGGTGGAGGCGGCGACCTCGATTCCGCCGGCAAGGGCGCCCGTGTAGCCCAGCTTCTTCATCATCGGAATCGTGATCGAACCGGTGGTGACCACATCGGCCGTGGGACTTCCGGAAATGGTCCCATAAAGCCCCGACGACACCACCGCGATCTTCGCCGGCCCTCCGGGACTCTTGCCGCTCACGGCTGAAGCGGCATCGAAGAAGAAATCGCCGCCTCCCGTGCGCGACAGAAAGGTTCCGAACAGGCCGAACAGAAAGACATAAGTCAACGCAACTCTGATCGGCGCACCAAAGATGCCGTCGGTCGTGAAGGCAAGGATATCGAGAAAGTGGAGATAGTCGATCGAACCGTGGCCAAGCACTCCGGGCAATCGGTCGCCCCACAGATTGTAGCCAAGGAACACCAGCACGATCGTCGTCAGTCCCGGGCCGACCGTGCGTCGCGTCGCTTCGAGAGTGATGAGCAGCAGCCCGCTTCCGCAAATAATGTCCCACAAAGTCAGCTCGTCGAGGAGCGTGATCCGAGTCACGATGCGCTCATTGTGAAACCAGAAATAAGCGGAAATTCCAATGCTCGCCGCTGAGAACAGCAGATCGCATACCGGAACCCGCTCCCGGCTCGAGGCTGCAGTCGCCCCGGTCGTCAGGAAGACCAATGCCAGCATCAAGCCAAGGAATACGATGGTCATTGCATAGATCTGGACAATCTGGATCGTCGTCACCCAGACGATGCCCAGCGCGATCAGGGCCGCAAAGGGTTTCAGAAGTTGACCGGCCCAACTAGCGGGATCTCGGCGCGCACCGGTCGTGAAAAACTTGTTAAAGAAATCGAGGCTCATACTGGACATGCTCGGTTCTCCCCAATGCCAGGAGCGTCTGCAGGCCATTCATATGGAATGGATCTCCGGTCGCGCGTCGAAGATGAACGAACGCTCGAGAGGTATAAACCGGAGCTGCACGCAGCGACGATCAGACGGATCTATTCGGACCCGCCCAAGAGCAATCAATGACCTTGCCGCAATTCATCTCGACAAGGACCGGAGCGCGGTGAAATTTATCCACCGCGGCTCTGATTGGTCATATCTATTTCAGTAGTCCAGCTTCACGGTAGTAAGCTTCTGCCCCCTTGTGGTAGGGGACGATTTTCTGGTTCGTGAGGAACTCGGGAGTTATGGCTTTCAGGCTGCCATGCGCTTCCTGAAGTTTTTCAATGTGCTTGTGCAAGGCTTCCGCCAGATCATGGGCGACTTTGTCGTCCATCTTGTCATTCACCACCAATATCGCGCTGAGTGCAACGGTCGGGACATCGGCGGGTTGCCAAGAATAGCTTCCCGCCTTCACGACAAACGGGGCGACACTCAGCTCCTGGGATACTTTTTTGATGACGCTGTCCGACACTGGGAGCAGAACGAGTTCGACCGCGTCGCCGGCCTGGACGATGAAACTCGTTCGCACGAACACGCCATTCGTGAACATGTCGATCCGCTTGTCCTTCATCAGATCGCCCTGTTCGTCCGATGCCGCATAGATGACATCGCCGCCCCATTTCTTGATGTCGTCCAGGCTCACGCCGATCGCCCTGAACATCTCGACTGCGACATATTCGGTGATATTGCCCCGTTTGTTGAAAGCCACCCTGATCGGCGGTTTCTTCACCGCAATATCGTCAAAAGTTCGGATCCCGTATTCCTCAGCAAATGCCTTCGTGATGACCATCTGCATTGGCGCCCAGTCATACAGCAGCGCGATTGCACGCAAATTGGTGATAGGTTTCCTGAAAGGTTTGGCGCCGAGGGTGGCAATATGAAGTTCGGCGTCGTGCGCGATTCCCAATTCGACTTTTCCCTGATCGAGAAGGGCAATATTAGCGAGTCCTCCGCCCGACGTCTGATATGTGATCGTCGATCCAGGAAAGGCGTCTTTCACGGCTCCGTCGATGCCTACCCCGATCATCGTCCACAACCCGCTCGGGCTCGCCCCGGAGAGAGTCATCTTGTAGGATTCCGCCGCTGCACCGAGGCTTAAGAATGCAATGGCAAGTCCACAAACGATGTTTCGTAACATGAGTGTCTCCTCCTTAGTAATGATTACCAACAACGTCGGAGTGAGGTCCCAGCCAAGGACTTATAAATTGTTTTCCTACGAGCAGTTCGGCTTCTTATGTTCAGATTATCATTGCAGTTTCCCCGCAACAAGGACGCGCGGCGCGTCGGATCCAATTAAACGTCCACCACTCGGACGCTCGATCCATCAGGGAAATTTTCATCTCGACTCGACGCCTGATAAGCGAAACTGACGCGCGAGCACTGGAGATTCGGCCCTTTCGCGAACCCTGACCGCGGACGTGATGATCGGCGCGCAACGAGCAGAGCGTCACTGGAACGCTCCTTCGATCTGATAGTCCGCATACTCGACGTCGGTCATGGCAAGAAATTCGCGGAACACGAGTTCGTTGTCCTGGCCGAGACAAGGCGCTGCGGCCATCACATCGCCGGGCGTGGCCGAAAGATCGAATGCCGAGAAATAACACGCGACATCCCCGATTTCGCCGTGCAGACGGCGGCGCCAGATCCGGCGGTAGGCGAGCTGCGGATCCCGGAAAAGATCGGCGATCGTGTTGACCGGGTAGGCGTGAACCTGCGCTGCCTGGAACCGAACGGCAGCCTCCTCGGCGTCCTGCGTGACCAGACACGAGGAAATGATTGCATCGAGCTCCGCAATATTTGCCTTGCGCGCCGCCAGCGTCGCGAAACGTGGATGGGCCGGCAAATCGGGGCGCATCAGTGCTGCGGCGAGGCGCGCGAACTCCTCGTCAGACCAGCACGAAAGCGCGAGCCAGGTGCCGCCGCTGCATTGGTAGGCGTCGTGCGGCGCCGCGCCGGGGTCGGTGTTGTTCGCCCGTTCCGCCACGCGTCCGTGGGTGTGGTAATCGAGCAGCGCGCCGGCGACAAACATCAGTCCGCTTTCGTACTGCGCCAGATCGATCCACGCCCCTTGGCCTATCCTCCGCTGACGATCGAGTGCCGCAAGGACCGCGCTGGCCCCGAGTGTCGAGGCGATGAAGTCGATATACGGCCCGTACAGCAGCATCGGCGGCCCGTCGGGATCACCGGTCAGGCCACAGAAGCCGGCAAGCGCCGACAGCTGCGAGCCGAAGCCGGGCGTCTGCGCGCGCGGGCCGGTTTGCCCCATGTTGCAGCTCGAGATCATGACGATGCCCGGATTCAGTTGGCGGGCCGTCTCGTAGCCAAGGCCGAGGCGCGACATGACGTCGGGGCGCATGTTCTCGATGACGACGTCGGCCCACGTGATCAGTCGCTGCGCCACCTCGACTCCGGCGGGAGTCTTCAGGTCCAGCGTCACGTCATATTTGGAGTCGTTGAAGATCGCGAAGCATCCGCTCCGATCCGGTCCGGGGCGGCCATCCTTGTAGGGCGGGTACTCGTTGCGGAACCCGTCGGGACGCTGATGGGATTCGACGTGTACGACCGTTGCGCCGAAGGTCGCGAGCATCTTGCCGATATGCGGCCCGGCAGCATACGCGCCGAATTCCGCCACTTTCACACCCGACAGGGCTTGAGAGATCGCGCTCATACGAATTGCCCCTCCTCTGCCGTATCGACAGCTTCGCCTGCGGCGGCGCCGAGGCCGAGTTCGGCCAGCAATGCGTTCAGATCGATTTCCGAACCCGGCGCATGGCGAAGCGGCGCACGTAGCTGGTCGATAATCGCAAAACTGCCGCAATGCCGCTGCGGCTCGCCGTTCGGCGTCTTCAGGTCGTGCCAGAATTCCCGGGCCGCCAGTTGCGGGTCGTCGGCAATGTCCCGCATCGTCGACACGGGATAGCCGAGCATCTCGCGGCAGCTCGCCTGGTCGAGGAATTCCCGCTTTGTGAGTCGGAGAAAGAAGGCGGCGATCGGCCGCTCCAGCCCGTCGACCTCTTCCTGCGTCGCAAGCCTCGGATCGAATCGTTTCCAGTCGATTTGCGCGAGATCCCCGAGTTCGGCGCCGCACTCGCGCATCCACGCGACCAGCTGCGCGTTCGTGCGCCGCCCGGCCGGGCCGCCGTAGAGCACGAAATTCAGATAGCCGTCCGCACAGGGCCAGAAGGCGCGATAGCGTGCCCCCTTGATCGAACGACCGGTGACGTAGGCGCCGGCGCGGGTCGGAACGCTGCCTTCCATGTCCCAGAACGCCGGCGCGTGCGACAGCGCAAGGATCACTGCCGCCTGTCCCGACACGTCCACATGCTGCCCCTCCCCTGTCGTTGTGCGATGAAGGAGGGCCGTCAGCGCGCCGACGGCCGCCTGCGCGCCCGCCCAGCAGTACGACTGGGGCACCGTCACGCGCTTGGGCGCATCGTCGGGCTCGCCCGCAAGCGACATCGCGCCGCCCGCGGCCATTAACTCGAGGTCGGACGCGAGCCAGTCCGAGCGCGGACCGGTCGAGCCGAACGGCGTGACCGATACGTGGATCAGTCTTCGGTTGAGGTTGCGCAGCCGGGTCGGATCCAAGCACCGGGCGCGCTCGCCCGGCGTTGCCGATTCGATCAGGATGTCGATGCCGCCTATCAGCCGATCGAAGCCCGACCGGCCTTCGGGCGTTTCGAGATCGAGACGCAGCAGCCGCTTGTTGACGTTGTAGGCCTGCCAGTCCGGATCGTCGATACCGGCCCCGGCGCCTCCACCTTGATCACATCGGCCCCGAGATCGGCGAGCAACCGTCCGGCGAGCCATCCGGTGCGGTTGCTCAGATCCAGGACCCGGTATGCTTTAAGCATCACGGACTCCTTTGTGGTGGCAGCAGCGGTCAGCGTCCCGTGCGCGCCAGGGACAGCACCCAGCCTTCCATGCGCGAGCGCATCTTCCGGATGTCGCCCTCGCCGAAGAAAGCTTCCGGCTTGACCAGATCGACGCCATAGACGGGGCGGTGGAAGTCGCTCTCGTAGCCGAACGGCACCGTCGCGTCGATCCCCATGCCGCCTTCGAACTGGGTGTTCGACGCGGTCCATTGCTTGTCGCCCGAAGTCATGCGCTCGGCCGGCATGAAGGTCTGGCCACGCCCGCCCGGGATCGGGTTGAGGATGTCGGTGCGCGGATTCACGCGGGTGGTCAGACACCACATGATGTCGTCCATCGAGTAGATATCGACGTCT
This sequence comes from Azoarcus sp. PA01, assembly GCA_001274695.2. Classification (NCBI taxonomy): domain Bacteria; kingdom Pseudomonadati; phylum Pseudomonadota; class Betaproteobacteria; order Rhodocyclales; family Zoogloeaceae; genus Azoarcus; species Azoarcus sp. PA01. The sequence goes on from LARU01000001.1 coordinate 213,069, forward strand.
TCGCTCACCGCGATCGCCAGGCGCATCCCTTGCGAGCACGACAGGATCGCGGAGAGGAAATTGCGCTGCCAGCCTTCCTCGATCTGGTTGCGCTTCTTGACCTGGATGATGCAGCCGCCCCAGTCGGTCATGCAGTACGGGATATGCACGTTCTGCACGATGCCCGGCTGCAGCCGCTCGCACAGGGCGAAGATCGCCGACTCGCGCACCGAAGTGTCGATGTTGGCGTCGTCGGCCGTGTGCACGCCGAGCGGGAAGATGATCGGCTTGCTCTCGCGCCGGCGCATCGTGATCGCGGTGACGTGGAACGTCGGTGCCTTGTACGCCTTGCCCATGTAGCCGGCCCACTCCGGATGGAAGTGGAAACGGCCCTGGACGTCGGCCGCTTCCGACTCGGCCGTCTCGTAGCGCTTGTCGCGCGGGTGCAGATAGCCTTCGAGCACGTACTCGGCGTCGGCGAGCGTGTAGGCGTCGATCGTGCGGCACTTGACGAGGCGCACCGGCGAGCCCTGGATCGCGCCGGCGATGCCGATCTCGTCGCAGCCCTTGGGCAGGATCGCGTAGTCGAAGCCCGAGCCGGCGACGAAGGTGCACGACGGGGGCACGCCGAAGCACATCGTCAGCGGGATCGGCTCGTCGTCCTTGTAGTGCTCGGTCATCACCTGCCACATGTGCGATCCGGGCGAAATCTGGAACGTGCCGACGTTGCCCCAGCGGAAGTTCATGCGGTTGTAGCCGATGTGGCTGCCGCCATCGAAGTACGGGCCGACGACGCACGAGATGCCCGAGCCGATCGTCAGCTCGGTCTCGAGCGGCGTATGGCGGATCGCCGTCAGCCACTTGTTGACGTCGAGGTCATCGGTGATCACCTCTTCCTGCACCGGCGCCTCGTCCTGGCCGATGATGATCGGCGCGAGCGGATGGTCGATCGCGCGTGCGACCTTCTTGACGCGGTCGAGCGAGTTCTCCCAGCCGAAGAGGCCTTCGACGACACGGATGTCGCCAAAGAGGTTCGTGATCGCGCGGGCATGGGGCATGCCTTTGACGTTGTTGAAGAGCATCGGCAGGCTGCCGTCGAAGATCTTCTGCAGACCGGTGATCTCGAGGTCAGGATTGACTTCCTTGTCGGTCTCGACCAAGTAGCCTTGGGTGCGGAACCACTCGAGCGCTTCGCGCAGGTCCTTGACCCCGGCCCGCAGGGCCACCGCATCGATTTCTTTCGTTGCCAGATCGTTCATCGTGTTACCTCCAGGTTGCTTTACTCGGGAATTTCGGGGGTATGTGCGATTACTTCTGCGGCTGGAGATTGGCAACCTTGCGGTTGCGCATCTCCCCCTCCCAGCGCCGCGCGAACTCGGCCGGCAGGCCGAATTGATCGAGAATCCGGGCAACGACGTGATCCACGATGTCGTCGACCGTCTGCGGGTGGTTATAGAACGCCGGCATCGGCGGCATGATCGTCACGCCCATCTTCGAGAGCTTGAGCATGTTCTCGAGATGGATGTCGGAGAGCGGCATCTCGCGCGTCACGAGCACCAGGCGACGCCGCTCCTTGAGGATCACGTCGGCCGCCCGGTGCACCAGGTGGTCGCCCGTGCCGTGCGCGATCGCCGCGAGGCTCCTCATCGAGCACGGCGCGATCACCATCCCTTCGGTCATGAACGAGCCCGACGAGATCGACGCGCCCATGTTGCCCTCGACGTGATCGACCGCGGCGAGCGCGCGCACCTGCTTGGCCGTGTAGGGCGTCTCGTGCTCGATCGTCTGGATCGCCCACTTGCTCAGCACCAGGTGCGTCTCCACGTCGCTGCCCTGCAGCGCCTCGAGCAACCGAACCCCGAACACCACCCCCGTCGCCCCCGTGATCCCCACTATCAGTCTTTTCATATGCCTCTCACTCAAGGAGTCAACGTATATTCAGCTCGAACCGATAATCCATATTATGGACTTTTTAAACAACCCTGTTCGGTGCCTAAGCCGCGATATTTACGGTTTCGAAGCAACTCTAGAGAGGATCACGCAAGCAGACAATCCGTCTTTCGGACTTTTCATTCCATATTTTGGACTGTTGTTATCAGACCCTTTGTAGGTAAAGAAGGTGCTTCCGCTCCCGCGAAATGGGAGACGGAGTTGAATGCATAGGTGCTTTGAATTGACTCGCCGCAGCCGGTCGGGTTACGAAGCCAGGTCAATTGGACATACGCGACTGCGCAGACAAGGAACGCAAGCGCGTTCGACGTCGGCAGAACTGGCGACGCACGCGAAATCGAGGCGCAAATGAATTCCCGGATGCCACCAAGGCATCAGGTGAGCTGAGTGCTTACGCGTGTGGAGCGGGCCTCAAGGGTGGGCCGTGTCGCTCACGGCAGCCTCGAGATTAATGATTTCGGCGCGAATTAGCGCGACCAGCTCCTTCTGACGCTCGTCGCTCATCCGACTGGAGATTGCCCCGATGCTGATCGCTAAAAACGGCTCGCCCGACCGGGAGCGTATCGGCAACCCGACTGAGGTGGCGCCAGGTGTTATCCGGGCATCGTTAAGCGCGTACCCCAGTTCTCGGCACCGACTCAACAAGCGCATCAGCGCCGGGACCGTGAGGTTGTTGTACGCCCCTAATCTCAGAGCGTTGGCGGAAACGACGTCGTCGATGGCCTGATCCGGCAAGGACATCAGCAACGCCAGCCCCCCCGCCCCCACGCCCAGAGGCCGTCGAGTGCCGATGTCGAGAGTGAGCGTTCTGATCGGAAAGGAACCCTCGGCGCGATCTATGCATACCGTATCAAAGCCGCTTCGTATCGTGAGGAATACCGTGTCGCCGGTCTTTTCGGCGAGTCTCACGAGGACCGGCCGACAAATGTCGCGCAGATTGAAGCTCGATGAGGCAGCAAGTCCAAGCTCGAAAGCCAGGTGCCCAAGAAAATAGCGGCGCGTCTGCGGATCCTGCTTGACCAAGCCTTCGACGATCAGACATTTCAATATCCGATGGGCAGTGGGTCGCTCAAGTCTCGAGTGGGACGAGATATCCACAAGGCGCAACCCCGTGCTATTGCGTGAAGCGAGGATCCGCAAGACGTGCGCGGCGCGCTGGATACTTTGTGTTCCTGCACCGGGGCCATTGCTGTCGCTCATGCGGAAGCTTCCCTTACATAAGTCCATGTTCTGGAATTTTATCGGCCACTTTCGCCTTGTCAATGCTCAGTTCAAGGATTAGATTTATTGACACGCAGGGTTCTATTGGCAGTATCAGTACTGGAAATAGTTCATATTCCGGACTGTTACATCAGGCGAAGTCTGATCCGGGGCGTTGCCAGGTTCCGGGCAGGCGGTGCATCTCTATCCTGTGTTCAGGAGGCCCAATGGAAGACCAAGTGATTCTGGTGGACGAGCATGACAATGAGGTTGGCTTCGCGGGCAAGATGGCGGCGCACCAGCGCGGCGCGCTGCACCGCGCCATCTCGATATTCGTGTTCGATTCCTGTGGCAGGCTGATGCTGCAACGACGCACATCAGCCAAATATCATTCTGGCGGCCTCTGGAGCAATACCTGCTGCAGCCATCCCCGTCCAAACGAAGAAAGCTCCGATGCGGCACATCGTCGCTTGCGGGAAGAAATGGGCGTCGATTGCGAACTGAAGAAGGCGTTCAGCTTTGTGTACCGGACAAAGTTCGGCAGCGGTCTCATCGAACACGAATTCGATCACGTGTTCTTCGGCAACCATGACGGTCGTCCGGTATTGAATCCGGACGAGGCCGACGACTGGAAGTGGGTGGACTTGACGGAATTGACTGTTGACGTCCGCAAGCGCCCCGAAACGTACAGTTTCTGGCTGGCGGCCTGCCTCGATCGTGTCATCAGCTGTCGGTCCTTGAAAGGAGCCGGGGCGGCAGCACAGAAAATTGGATCGACAAGCACTTTGATGGCATGAGTGCTGCCAGGGATAAAGCTTAAGTCCAACAGTGTCGCCGGCGCGGGGACGCCACTAGACCTCCGAATCGGGTGCGGCATCGACCCGAGAGGCACCGGACGTCGCTGAAAACCTGTTCAGAGTCTTTTGAGCAAAAGGGCCAGGAATGCGAGGTGGATGAACTGCAAGCTGGTGTTGAGCAGCCGCTCGCAATTTTTTCCATAGTCGCCTGTTCTTTTCCAGCCAGGCAGAGCTGCGCTCGACGATCCAGCGGCGGCCGGCGTGCGCGTGCCGATACCGTACAACTTCCACGAAGGCGTGCTGCTGATGGAGCTGGTGGCCGATGAGAACGGGGAACCGGCGCCGCAGCTCAACGACATCGTGATGAGCGAAGAGGATGCGCGGCGACACCACGCCTTTCTAGTGCGACAGGTGGTGCGCATGCTGTGTGCGGGCATCGTCCTGACCTGCCTGATTTCTTCGGACCACTCATTCCTGGAGAACGGCTTCCGGTGATGTGCTTGGCATTCTCGGGCCAGCCGCTGCGTTAGCTTTCGGCACCTTGAGGGTGATCATGAAATTAGGGCCCTGATAGGGGGGTTTGCGGTTGCGGGCGGATAGGGAAAAGAACGCGCGCGGCGACCGCACTGCGGAGCTCGACCGAATCGGGACGGACGCAAGGATACGTGCTTTGGCGAAGTTCACCGAATAGGCCGTCGTCGAAGTGTACTATCCGGCTTTGCCCACTCACGAGACGCAATCTCCTAATGCAAAGCGAAGTCCAGGGAAAGCCCACGTACGCCGTCGTCGCGGCCGTACAACTGCCGAACGTGAGTGATGTCGAGTTCGAGGCGTCACTGACCGAGCTGCGCGAACTTGCGAAAACATTGGGGCTGACGGTCGTCCACACCTTCATCCAGAAGCGTTCCGGCTTCGATACGACCGCCTACCTCGGCACCGGAAAGCGGCAGGAGATCCACGAGTTCATCAATGGCGGTGGCGTCGTCGACGGCAAGGCCCACGAGATCGACGTGATCCTGGTCGACCACGAGATTTCGCCGTCGCAGGCGCGCCACCTCGAGCTGGAGGTGGGCTGCGAGGTGACGGACCGCACGATGGTCATCCTTGAAATCTTCCATCGCAATGCGCGCTCCCGCGCAGCCCGCGCGCAGGTGGAGATTGCGCGCCTCGGCTACATGGCCCCGCGCCTGCGTGAGGCGGCGAAGCTCGCGGGACCGCAAGGTCGGCAGCGCAGCGGCACCGGCGGCCGCGGGGCGGGTGAATCGCACACCGAGCTCGACCGACGCAAAGTGCGAGACCGCATCGCCGAACTGCAGGAGGAAATCGATGCGATGGAGGTCGAGCGCAAGACGCAGCGCGCGCGTCGGCAAGGGCGTCAGAGCCTCGCGAACGTGGCGCTCGTTGGCTATACGAACGCCGGCAAGTCGACCTTGATGCGGGCGCTCACCGGCAGCGAGGTGTTGGTCGCCAACAAGCTTTTCGCGACGCTCGACACCACCGTGCGGGTCCTCTACCCGGAGAGCGTGCCCAGGGTGCTCGTCAGCGACACGGTCGGATTCATCAAGAACCTGCCGCACGGGCTCGTCGCGTCATTCAAGTCGACGCTCGATGAAGCGCTGGATGCATCGCTACTGCTCCACGTCATCGACGCCAGCGATCCCGGTTTCGAGCGCCAGCGGGAGGTCACGGACCAGGTGCTTGCGGAAATCGGCGCCGATGTGCTGCCGCGCCTGCGCGTCTTCAACAAGATCGACCACGTCGGCGATGCCCAGGCGCAAGCCGAACGCGAAGCGGCGTTGCGGGCGCAGTACCCGGACTGCGTCGTGATGAGCGCCCGTCGTCCCGAAGACGTGGCGAAGCTGCGCCAACGGATCGTCGCCTTTTTCCAGCAGGACCTTGTCGCCGCCGAACTCTTCCTTCCCTGGTCGGCACAGCAATGGCGCAAGGACATCTACGCGAACTGCGAGGTGATGGAGGAGCGGGCCGACGACGAGGGCGCGTTCTTCCACGTGCGCGGGGAGCGCGACACCGTGGAGAACCTGCGCGAGCAGTTCGAGCAGGTGCGATGAGCTGAGGGTATCGGCTCTACAAGCAAGCGAAGAACCAGCGCCTGTCCACTTTGACAGACAGGCGGTGCGCTCCGCTGCCAAGCAGTATGCCGCGAAGCTCGTTCGGCCACTTCCGTTCGGTCCCCTCGGCTTCAGAGGCGACATTCGAGCGCCCGCTCGACTCTGCCATTTGCCGCATTGCCAGATAGTGCAGTTCGGCCTGAACCGTCGTTAAGGTATGTCGCCGCCAAAGGCAGTAACGGGCCGGTCAGCGGATGTAGCTCCGCATGTCGGCCGCTACGTCCGCTTCGAATTTCACCTTACAGTCGGACCCGACCCCATCCGGCCTTTCTCAGTTCCAATTGCTCAAGATCAGATAACTGAGTGGAGCGGTCTGTCGGTATGCCTAATCAAGGGCAGGTATTAGCGCCAGACTTTCCCGTGGCGATTCAAGCCGACGTCTCGCCAATATCCTCATGCCAGAGTTCCAGATTTCTGGCGATGAAGTTCTGCATCAAATCCACACAAACCTGATCCTGAAGGACGGTGACTTCGACGCCCCGGGAACGCAGCCATTCTTCCTCGCCCATAAAGGTCAGATTTTCCCCGACGACGACCTTGGGAATGCCATAAAGAAGGATCGCGCCGCTGCACATCGCGCAGGGCGACAAGGTCGTGTAAAGCACAGACTCGCGATAGATCTGCGCCGGCTGTCGGCCAGCGTTTTCGAAGGCATCCATCTCGCCGTGTCTAATGACGCTTCCCTGCTGGATCCTTCGGTTATGCCCTCGACCGATAATTTTTCCGCCATGGACGATCACCGATCCGATCGGAATGCCACCTTCCGCCCCTCCTGACCGAGCTTCTTCGACGGCCGCCAGCATGAATGGATCCATGGTCGCTCACCCCTACACTGATAATTCGGGAATATAGCCGATGTGCCACCCTGGCAGCATCGGTCCCGTGAGCGGCCGCTCGTCGCTTCATGGGGGATGGTCACCCGTAAGGCGCCCCCGCTGCCCTTCCTGCCCGAAGACGTCCACGGGAAAGAGATCGTCGTGCTCGCCCTGTGCTATGCGGGTGACCCCATTGAGGGCGAGAAACTGATCGAGCCGCTGCGCGGGTTCGGCACGACGCTCGGCGAGCACATCGGCGTGCAGCCGTACACCGCCTGGCAGCAGGCCTTCGATCCCCTCTTGACGCCCGGTGCGCGCAACTACTGGAAGTCGCATAACTTCTCGCAGCTCAGCGCGGGCGCGATCGACGCGATCATCGAATACGCCGGCACGCTGCCGTCGCCGCAGTGCGAGATTTTCGTCGCCACGATCGGCGGCCAGACGGCCCGTGTAGCGCCCGAGGCGATGGCCTACTCGGCCCGAGATGCCAACTACGTGATGAACGTGCACGCCCGCTGGGAATCCTCCGCCGAGGACGAACGCTGCATCGCCTGGGCGCGCGATTTTTTCGCCAAGTCAAAGCCGTTCGCCAGCGGCGGCGCATACATCAACTTCCTCACTCAGGACGAAACCGACCGCATCGCGTTCGCCTACGGGGGGACGTACGACCGGCTGGTGGAGCTCAAGAAGAAGTACGACCCGACGAACCTCTTCCGGATGAACCAGAACATCAAGCCGGTTTGAGAGGAGATCACGCGCCAAACAATGGTGCGGACGCCTGACGTCGCTGCACATCGGCAGCGGCGCTCAAAGGCTGCTTTCGTGCAACTGCCACTTCCGCTTGGGGTCGACCGCCGTCCACAGACCGTGACAACTCACTGGCCCCTTGCAAACGCGAACGGCCAACCAGGCCAAGAGGCGCCGGAAATCGATCATCAATGCCCGGATCAGTCTGAAAGCTCGCCATGGCCTTTCAGGCCTGGGGCAGACCACGAATCAGGCATTCGCGTATCACGATCGACGGATTCGGCCCGGAATGCGCCAGGGCGAGCCCGCGAACTCGGGGAAGATCACTTACCCTAGGCATTACTTTCGCGCTACCCGTGATACGTAAGAGGTTGCCCTGCTATGTGCTCAAACTACCGTCCGGCTGCGCGTCAGTTGCTGCAGAAGTACCAGCTCGAACTGCCCGATTTCGACTACGGCGAAGCTTACCCCGGGCGCACGGCGCCCGTGCTGACGAATTTCGACCGCTCGGTCTGGCTTCCGGCAGCATTCGGATTGGTGCCGGCTTGGGCAAAGGACGCCACGATCGCTCGTCGCACGTACAACGCACGATCCGAAACAGTCGCCGAGAAACCATCGTTTCGGCATTCCTGGAAGCAGCGCCAGCTTTGTATCATCCCGGCCGAGGCCTTCTACGAACCCAACTACCAGTCGGGCAAGGCCGTCCGATGGCGCATCGAGCGCGCCGACGGCGAGCCCTTTGGAATTGCCGGCATTTGGGAACGGCGACTTCGAGACGATGGGCTTCCGCGTTGGTCGATGTCCATGCTGACGATCAACGCTGACGCACACCCGTTCATGCGTCGCTTCCACAAGCCTGGGGACGAGAAGCGTTCCATCGTGATCATTCCGGATGACGAATGGCGGGATTGGCTCAGTGCGACATCGGAAGCCCACGTGCGGTCATTTTTGCGCTCCTTTGACCCAGATTTGATGACTGCCACGGCGGATCCGCGGCCGGCGCGGGGTGCAAAGACCGAGGCTGATGGTAATCCGCCCGGCGAGTAAATTTGACAGGACTCACGGGGGTGGGCATCGGTGGCGTAGACCTAGCGTCGTCCTGGTTCAACTCTCGCAGAAGGGCTCTGTCGTTAAGCCTTTGAATGGATTAACGAATACTTAACCTAGGCGTGTTTCGCACCTTCGATAGACTTGCTCTAAGCGGGATACTGTATAAAATTACAGCATAGGAAGCCCGCCATGCCAACGACCCTCACCTGCCCCTACTGCCATACCCCGATCCGCGTCGACCGATACGAGTACGCCTCGAGCGGGGCTCACACTTATCGCATCTGCCCGGAGTGTGACTTCTCGATGCCGATGCCTGGGGCACCAGCGGCCAAGGAATCGGAAGCAGGAACCGGAGGCGCCCTTCCCTCGCATGGGGGTGCAGACGCCGATGTTTGACGCGAGCATGCCGCTGCCTGGCGATCTCTGGCGCGCCGCGCTCGATGCGCCGGTGCTCTGCCTCCCGCTCGGGCTGACTCCCGTCTCCGCTGGCTTCCCCTCCCCCGCCGAAGATTACGAGGCCAAGCGACTCGACATCAACGACTTCCTGGTGCGCAATCCGGTCTCGACGTTTTTCTTTCCTGTGAAGGGCGACTCGATGCAGGGCGCTGAGATATTCGATGGCGACATCCTGGTCGTCGATCGCAGCGTCACCCCGTTTCATGGCCACATTGTGGTGGCCTTCGTGAACGGCGAACGCCTCGTGAAGCGCTTGTATCGCCGCGGCGGCCGTGTGGCACTCGTTGCGGAAAACCCCGCCTACCCGGTACTTGAGCTTGCCGAGGGCAATGAACTCGAGATCTGGGGCGTCGTGGTTGGAAAGTTCAAACGTCTCCCCGCCTAGTCCCGGATGTTTGCCCTTGTCGACTGCAACAACTTCTATGCGTCATGCGAGAAGTTGTTTGATCCCGCGCTCGCTGACCGACCCCTGGTCGTCCTATCGAACAACGATGGGTGTGTCGTCGCGCGCTCGGCCGAAGCCAAGCTGCTGGGCGTGCCGATGGGGGCGCCCTGGTTCAAGCTGCGCCAACTGGCCGCACAACACGGCATCGTAGGGCTCTCGTCGAACTACGCCCTCTACGCAGACATGAGCAACCGCGTCGTTGAGGTGCTCTGCGCGTTCTCGCCACGCGTCGAGGTCTACAGCATTGATGAATCGTTTCTCGACCTATCCGGATTCCGCAATCTCGACCGTGTTCTCTATGGACAGCAGATTCGAAGCCGGATAGCACAGTGGCTCGGGCTGCCGGTCTGCGTCGGCATTGCACCGACAAAGACCCTGGCGAAGCTCGCCAACCACGTTGCCAAGAAACAGCCGGGTTTCGCGGGCGTTTGCGATCTGACCCGTCTTGCACCTGAGGCTCGGGCGGCGCTCTTCGCTCAACTCGATGTCGGCGAAGTCTGGGGCGTGGGCCGACAGATCAACGAGCGGCTCGGTGAGATGAGGATCCGCTCCGTACTGGATCTCATTCGTGCAGATCCTGACTGGATCAGGCGGCGTTTTTCGGTGGTTCTGGAGCGCACCGTGCGGGAACTGAACGGCATCTCCTGTCTCGCCCTGGAGGAAGTCGCTCCCCCAAAGCAGCAGATCATGGCAAGCCGATCCTTCGGGCACCTCCTCCATGATCTGGACGAACTGCGCGAGGCGATTTCATCCCATACCAGCCGCGCGGCGGAGAAACTGCGGCAGCAGCAATGCGATGCTGGCGCCCTGTCGGTATTGATCCGGACCAACCCGTTCAAATCTGACGAGCCCCAGTATCAGCGGACAGTGACCGATCCCGTGTCGCCACCCTCGAGCGATTCGCGAGCGCTCATCGCCGCCGCGACGCGCATCCTCACACGCATCTACCGCCCGGGGTACGCCTACCACAAAGCCGGGGTGATGCTGAGTCAGCTCGTCCCGCGCGCCCACACACAGGGCGAGCTCTTCGCGGCTGACGTGACAGAAGTAGATCGATCACGAGAGCTGATGACGGTAATGGATGCCATCAATCGACGCTGGGGGCGCGGAACATTGCGATCCTCTGCCACGGGTGTCGATCAGGGCTGGAGGATGCGTCGCGAGCGGTTGTCGCCAGCGTATACGACATCGTGGGACGAGCTGCCGGTGGTGCGTGCGAAATGACCCCCCGCAAAGGTGCTGCGGGCCGGTCAGCCCTTCAGGAGACGTCATCTGCGATGCCGCGTAAAACACATATTACAAGCTTCGCCGCGGCGTCGTGGACCGTAACATCACCGACCGCGACACGTCATCGTAATCGTCTTGATCGGCGGCCGGCTGGAATGAGCTGGATCCCCGTACGGCTCGTCTTGACATGCGCCTTGGCGGCGGCGTCATTGCCACTGATCTGTTCATCGAACCCTACATGCTGATTTCACGTCGTTTCCTCCGTGCCCTCCTTGTATTTCTGGCCGGGTTCTGCCTCTCGCCCACCGCTGGTGCAGAGAATGACCTGCTCGGACGCTTTGTCGGCGATCTACTCGGCGAAAGCCTTTATTCGCGAGCGCAGAAGAAAACCGGGCTCGCCGCTTGTACGCACTTCTTTCCCGCTGCCAAACCGCTCGATCTGGGACGTCTTCCCCAGCATTGGCGCCCGATCGGCCTGTGTTCGAATAGCTTTGCGGTCGTGTATTCGGGCCTTACACGAACTCCCCTTCTGGTTATCGAACGCCTGACAGCCCGTCAGCTCAACGACGCGAGCAACGAACGCCGCACCGACGCGTTCTTCGCTGATCCCCGTCTGCCTCACGACACCCGCGCCGAATTGCAGGATTACGCGGGCAGCGGCTTCGACCGTGGTCATCTTGCGCCTGCGGGCGAGCAACCCGACCAGACTTCAATGGCGCAGTCCTTTGCACTCTCGAACATCGTCCCGCAGGACCCGACCAACAACCGGAAAATTTGGTCCAAGATCGAATCCGACGTCAGGAAATTCGCACGACGCGCGGGGGGCGACGTGTACGTCTTCACCGGCCCACTATTCACCGGTCAAAAGAAGACGATCGGCGCCAACCGGGTGCGGGTACCAAGCCACCTATTCAAACTCGTCTATGACGAGCGAAGTCGACGGGCATGGGCGTACGTCATCGAGAACACAGCGCACACGCGTGTCCGTCCACCGGTTAGCTACGAGGAGTTCGTGGAGCGCACGGGCTGGCCCCTGCTCAACGAAGTGACTGTCACTGGCAGCACGAAGCGCCGCGGGTGAGCCGCCCAAGCGGCCTTCTCTATCTCCGACTCCTAGACCACTCCCAGACGAGGAAGGAGGACAAGGCTCGACCGCGGCAAGAAAGGCCCGGATCTGTGGCTGGCGGCCATCACCTATCGTCAGTTGGCCGCCAGGTTTCTCGAGGCCGCCCCCTTCCCCGGAATCCTCGCGAACGGTGGGACTTCGTCCTGAACGGTCGTTGATCTGATAGGCGATGTCGGGCGGTAAGCTGCCGGTCAACTGCCATTCAGCCGCTGATGGCGGCCACTGACCGCTTCTTCGGTCGAGGAACTCGAATTTTCGACCCAAATCGGTCGGGCGTGGACCGCAGAAGCAGACCTTCAGGCGTCGAGGCACACGCTGGCAACCCGAAAAGGTGTCAAAAATGCTGCGGCTTTCGCGGCGATGCGGAAGTTTGCCTGCACACGGCTTGGAGCCACCGCGCTCCCGCCGCAATACCCTGATGAATTGCCGACGGTCGGGGGGCGCGTGACAGCGTTATCGCCCGAGAAGCACTGGCCTTCGGGTTGGCGCCGTCTCCACTGTCTGCGTGGTTCAGTCCCGCCGGAATTCAACGCCCGGGGCTTTTTCTCGGTGTTGCCACCACACCCGAAGCTCATCTCCCCGTCGCCTGCGACCGTCTACGTCAACTCATCCAGACGTTCTCCTGACGCAACGTGATGTTGCCGTGGATGCGAGTGGGGGCGATTCATCGCGGCGGCGCGGCGGCAGAAATGACCGCAAGGGACGCTCGCGCGGCGCTTCACGCGCGGGCGGCCGGTTTTCGTCGCGCCATGCAATGGATCATTCGCGCTCGCCTTCTTCGTCCTCCCAGGCATAGCGGCGGCGAGGCGGGATATCGAGACGCCGCAGCGCTATCGCCGACAGCGCGCCGATCAGGCCACCCGCCAAATGAGTTTCCCACGACCGCCCCTGCTGAATCGGTAGGACTCCCCAGGCCAGACTGCCGTAGAGAAAGTATACGAGCAGGGACGCGGCGATCGCGCGCCGATCGCGTCGGATCACGCCGGCCAGGAAAATGTGGGCGACCAGGCCGTAGACCACACCGCTCGCACCGATATGGACCGATGCGCGGCCGAGCAGCCACACCGCGGCGCCGGGGCCGAGGAAGATCGCCGGGAGTGCCCGGACGGCCGAGCCCGGATAGAGGTGCAGCATCGCCGTAAGCAACACCAGCAGCGGCGCCGTGTTGGCGATCAGGTGGCCGAAGCTGCCGTGCAGCAGCGGCGCCAGTACGATGCCGGGCAGTCCGCTCAACTCGCGGGGGCGCACGCCGAACCTCTCGAGGCCCAAGTCGAGCGCCGTGTTCACCACCTGGATCAGCCACAGGAAAGCGACCAGGCAGAGTGCGATCCTGAACGCAAGGCGGAAGCTCGCGCGGGCGCGCTCGGAGCTCGTGTAGGCCGGGTCGGGAATGTCTACGTCCATCGTCCTTGCCTCATCGGCCGACTTCGGCCCGCTATGTGCGCGTCTTGCTTCATTCTAGGCTCGCTCGCGACCTGGATGGGCGGCGCAGCCGGCCAGTGCGGCCGAGGGCGGCCCGGCCTATGATTCTCAGGAAACGTCGGGGCGCGGCCGATGCCCTGAAGCCGGGGATGCGAACCGCTACCCGCAAGGAGACGATATGTCCGACCCCACCCGTCCAGCCCGGATCGATGAACGTTCGCGCAACGTGACCGAAGGCGTGATGCGCGCGCCCAATCGATCGATGTACTACGCGATGGGCTATCGGGAAACGGATTTCGGCAAGCCGATGGTCGGCGTGGCGAGCGGACATTCGACGATCACGCCGTGCAACAGCGGGCTGCAACCGCTGGCCGATGCTGCCGTCGCAGCCTTGAAGGAGGCCGGCGCCAATCCCCAACTGTTCGGCACTCCTACCGTGTCCGATGGCATCGGCATGGGCACCGAGGGCATGAAGTATTCGCTGGTGTCGCGGGAAGTGATCGCCGACAGCATCGAGACCTGCGTCAATGGGCTGTGGCAGGACGGGGTCGTGGTGATCGGCGGATGCGACAAGAACATGCCCGGCGGCATGATCGCGCTTGTCCGCACCAACGTGCCGGGAATCTACGTCTATGGCGGCACGATCAAACCGGGGCATTACAAGGGCAGGGATCTGAACATCGTCTCGGTTTTCGAGGCGGTGGGGGAATTTACCGCGGGGCGGCTCGATCCGATCGATTTCAAGGAAATCGAGAAGCGTGCCTGCCCCGGCAGTGGCTCGTGCGGCGGGATGTACACGGCCAACACGATGAGCGCCGCGTTCGAAGCGCTCGGCATGAGCCTGCCGTATTCCTCGACTATGGCCAACGAGGACGCCGAGAAGCTCGCGAGCGCCGCCGAGTCCGCCCGGGTGCTGGTGGAGGCGATCAAACGTGGCCTTCGCCCGCGCGACATCGTCACCCGGGAGGCGATCGAGAACGCCGTCAGCGTGATCATGGCGACGGGGGGCTCGACCAACGCGGTGCTGCACTTTCTGGCGATCGCCCACGCGGCCGAGGTGCCGTGGACGATCGACGACTTCGAGCGCATCCGGCGACGCGTGCCGGTGATCGTCGACATGAAGCCGTCCGGGCAGTACCTCGCGACCGATCTCCATCGGGCAGGCGGCATTCCGCAGGTGATGAAGCTGCTGCTCGAGGCCGGGCTGCTGCACGGCGACTGCGTCACGATCACCGGGCGGACGATCGCGGAGCTGCTTGCGGACGTTCCGGCGGCGGCGCGTGCCGATCAGGACGTCATCCATCCGCTGTCCGATCCGCTGTACGCGCAGGGCCATCTGGCAATTCTCAGGGGCAATCTATCGCCGGAAGGTTGCGTGGCGAAGATTTCGGGTCTGAAGAATCCCGCCATCACCGGCCCGGCGCGCGTCTTCGACTCCGAGGACGACGCGATGGGGGCGATCATGGCGCGCAAGATCGTAGAGGGTGACGTGGTGGTGATCCGGTACGAGGGGCCGAAGGGCGGCCCCGGCATGCGCGAGATGCTCGCCCCGACGTCGGCGCTCGTCGGGCAGGGGCTCGGAGAGTCGGTCGGGCTGATCACCGACGGCCGGTTCTCGGGAGGCACCTGGGGCATGGTCGTCGGCCACGTTTCCCCCGAAGCGTTCGTCGGCGGCCCGATTGCGCTGGTCCGCGACGGGGATTCGGTCACGATTGATGCGCACCGGCAGCTCGTCCAGCTCAATGTCGGCGAGGAAGAGCTCGCGCGCCGAGCCGCCGACTGGACGCCGCCGTCCCCGCGCTACACGCGCGGCGTGCTCGCGAAGTTTGCGAAGCTCGCCAGTTCCGCCAGCAAGGGTGCGGTTACGGATCTGGACTTGTAGGTGGTGACCCGCAGAGCCGGCCGGAGGCCGCGGGATCGGGCCTGGCGAAGCCCATCTTGCGCAGATCGCGAGAAGTCGCAGCAGGCGTTCTCACGCCGGTCGGTGACAGGCGGTCTCGAATTGTTGCCGTCGGGAATCTGACGCCGGAGCGCGCTTCTATCAGCCACACACAGTCTCGGTGCCGGGCCGATTCCTGTCCAGGCCCGCCCGGTACAGCAACCGTCACCGACGGGGTGCCCGCGCCGGTGCTGCTTGGCGAATCGCCTTTTGGTAGCGCCACCCCAGTGGCACCGGCGATTTGTTCTGGTGACCCGGGCATCGACCGCCGTCTGCCTGGAACGCATGGAGGAGATAGGGATGACCGACCACATGCCTGATGACCTGTCTGCCACTGGCAGGGACCTGGGCCTACACCGACGAGCTGCGTCCCCGGCACGGCGTCGTACGCAACGTCCATGGCGAGTGGGTGTTGCTGAGACACGAACTGGTCGTGCAGGCTGCGCTGAGCGATGACCGGTTTTCCAGCGCGGTGTCGAGCCATCTCCACGTCCCGAACGGCATGAACTCGGCCGAGCACACGGCATACCGGCAGGCCCTGGACGGCTTCCTCACCCCGGAGGCGCTCGCGCCCTTCCGTGAGCGATTCCGTCGGGTGGCGACCGGCTTGGTCGCGTCGCTGCCCAGGGGCGTTGCCGTCCACGCCGTGTCCCAAGTGGGCGTCCGGTTTGCGGTCCGGGTGCAAAGCGCGTGGCTGGGCTGGCCGGCCGATCTCGAAGATCGCCTCGTGGACTGGGTTGCCGAGAACCATGCCGCGACGCGCTCGGGCGATCGGTCGTGGACGCAGCGGGTGGCAGAGTCGTTCGACGACCTGATCCGCTCCGTGCTCGAGCCGCGCCGCGGCGCTGCGCGCGAGGACGGCGCGGACGATGTCACCGCCGGGCTGATGCGGACCGAAGTGAACGGCCGGCCGCTGACCGACGCGGAGATCGTGTCGGCTCTGCGTAACTGGACGGGTGGGGACCTGGGCTCCATCGCACAGTGTATCGGTGTGCTGGTCCATTACTTGGCGACGCACCCAGCTGTGCAGGATCATCTGCGCTCGGGCGTACCTGACGCCGAGATCGATGCCATCATCGATGAGATCCTTCGGATCGACGACCCGTTCGTGTCCAATCGCCGCGTGACGACGTGCCCTGTCACGATCGGTGGCGCGGAACTGCCGCAAGGCGCACGCGTGAAACTGAACTGGACGTCCGCGAACCGGGACGAGGCGGTCTTCGGCGACCCGGACGCCATGGGTCCGGAGCGTAACGCCGACCGAAACCTGGTGTACGGCATCGGAAGGCACGCGTGCGCCGGACGCTTGCTGGCGACGCTGGAAATGCGCATCGCGATGCAAGAACTCCTCGCCGCGACGTCGTCGATTGCACTCGACTCGCAGCGGCCAGCCGAGCGGGCAGTGTCTCCAGTTGGCGGCTGGGCCATGGTACCGATCGTGCTGGCGTAACCCCGTTCGCCTTGGCGCATGAGTTTGATGCTGGCACGTGCCCCCTAGCATTAACTCGGCGCCCGCAGATGCTGTTGCCGTGGGATTTCAGGTTGGGCCAACGACCAGACTGAAACGGACCGCCTGTGGAATGCGACTGTAGAAAATGACGGACAGGAAAGCGCATGCGGCGAGTGCAAAAACAAGTGGGGACTGTTGTGGCAAATCAGGCCACGCGCCCTGACAGCCGCCCTCACCGATCCTGATCCAGCTGCGGCTCAGCGCGTTCGAAGCCATGATGGGGATGAGAAAGATTGATATCGCTGCGATCAAGGCCGCTCGGCGCGGTTGACGCCGAAGCCGTGCCAGCGACGAACGGCCAATCGTTACGGCCAGCATTCGAGAAAATGCGGTGGGTTTCGAGGTGCCCGGGGATGAGCTCACAACTTGCTTGTCCCTGCCGCCCGACGACTTGACCATCGCGCCGGTCGTCTACAAGGGAACGAGCCCAGTCGCGCGCGTCATTGCAAGCTTGCATAGCCCGACTCACTTGCCGGTTCCCGGCAGAGTTCTGTCTCCACATCCCATTCGCGTGTCAGAGACAGATGCACGACTCCATTGTCATTCTCGCCAGTTCCAGAAAGCTCGGTGGCATCTGCCTCGCCGGCAAGGATTTGTCGCGACCCCAGCCCAGCTGGATCCGCCCGGTCTGCGCGCCGCAGGCCAGGCTTGGCCGGCATCGGTTCTGAGGATCCGCGCGGGGGGCATTCCTCACCTCGGAAGCCGAGTGTGCATCCCGCTTGCGCAGTCCATGCCCGAAGCCCATCAGCAGGAGAACTGGCTCGTCGGTACGGGAGCGTGGCAGCACAAAGGCACGATGCCGACCGACACCTTGCTCGATCTGGTCGATGTCGAATCGCCCTTGTGGATGAACGGCGATCAAAGCGTGCACGGCTGGAACGATCGCGTTCCGGAGTGCGTCGCCGCGCAGTCGATCCGCTCGTCGCTGCGGCTGGTCAGGCCGCAGTGGCTGCGCTTCGAAATGGATTACAACAGGTACACCACATTCGCCCTCCGCGCCGCTTTCGGCTGGGCCGGGCACGAATACCGGCTGTGCGTCACCGACGAACTCGCGGTCGCCCGATGGCACGCACGACTGATGGACGGTGAATCCGGTCACTGCGACGCACTGCTGACCATCAGCCTGGGTTTGCCCTTCACGGCTATTGCTACAAGTTGTCGCCGGCGGTCATGGAGCTCAGTTAAGTCATGAAACCGATCTACACCATCGGCCATTCGGATCATTGCCTGGAGCATTTCATCGAACTGCTCGCCGAGCGCGGCGTCGGCGTGCTGGTCGACGTACGCAGCTCGCCCTGGTCCAGGCGTTTTCCGCACTTCTGCAAGGCGCAACTGGCGAGCGCACTCCACCCGGCGGGCATCCGCCATGTCTGGATGGGCGAGCAACTCGGCGGTCGCCCATCACCCACCGTGCGCGAGCAGATGATCGGCGAAGGCTACGCCGCCATGGCGGCGACCCGGGCTTTCAGGCAAGGCCTGAATCGCCTGCTGCGCGGCCGTGCCACGCATTGCGTGGCCCTCATGTGTGCCGAGCGCGACCCGGCCGATTGCCATCGCGCACTGCTCGTCGGACGAGCGCTGGCTCAATGCGGTGCCCCCCCGTCCACCTGCATGCCGATGGCAACGCCGAAACGCATGCGGCCTTCGAGCGCCGTCTGTTCGAGATGGCGGGCGCGAATCCGGACGGCGACCTGTTCGCGTCGGCCGACGATTTGCTCGCGCTTGCCTACGTCGAACGCGAGAAACGCCTCACCGGTGTCGCGGAACTCGGAGAACACGTATGAGTTCGATCCTCTACACGGTCGGTTTCACCCGCAAAGGGGCACAACGCTTCTTCGAACTGCTCGCTGACGCGGGCGTGCGTTTGCTGCTCGATATCCGCGCGCGCCCCGATTCCCAGCTCGCCGGCTTTGCCCGCGCACGCGATCTCGTCTGGTTGCTGCAGAAAGTGGCCGGCATCGGCTATCTCCATGTCTCCGCGCTCGCGCCGGCGGCCGACTTGCTGGCCGACTATCGCGACGGGAGGTTCGACTGGGCAGGCTACGAGAGGCGCTATCTTGGCGCCTTGAACGAACCCTGGTACGAAAGCAACTCATCGGGGTGGAGCTGGACAGGCATGTCTGCTGTGCGCCGAGCCGCTTGCCGACCAATGTCACCGGCGTCTGGCGGCAGAGTGGCTGGCAGCCCGGCAGCCGGGGCTGGAATCGAGCACCTCGTCTGAAGGGGATTGAGGTAGGCTGACGAAAATGGACACTCCCGGTTGGTAGACTTGCCCAACGGGAGCTAGCAGATGCAAAGAAAATGTCAGCATTACACGCCGGAGTTTCGGGCGAGGCGGTCAAATTGGTGTTGGAGCAAGGGCTGTCGCACGAGGCGGCCCCGCAGCGGCTGGCCGTGCCCAAGGGCACGCTGTCGAACTGGATCACGGCGGCGAAATCGTCGCGGGGCGGATCGGCGCCGCCGGGGGCACGGTCGGTCGCGGAGCTGGAGGCGGAGAATGCCCGGTTACGCAAGGAGTTGGCGGAAGCACGTGCCGAGCGCGACATTATAAAAAAGGCAGCCGCGTACTTTGCCAGGGAGTCGCTGCCGGTACGCGTTCATGAAGCAATGGCGACTCCGCTTTCCGGTCGAGCTCATGAGCCGCGTGTTCGGCGTCTCGCGCAGCGGCTTTTACGCGTGGCTGAAACGGCCGCCGTCGTGCAAGCGCCAGTCGGACGAGCGGCTGAAGGTGGCGATCAAGGCCGCCCACCAGCGCAGCCGCGAGACTTACGGCGTACGTCGTCTGCAGCCGGAGCTGGCCGCTGGCGGCTTTGCCGCCGGCCGCGACCGCATCGCCGCCTGCGGCGCGAGCTGGGTCTTCGCTGCCGACAAAAGCGCAAATTCAAGGCGACGACGAACTCGAATCACAGCTTGCCGGTGGCAGAGAACCTGCTCGGACAGACCTTTGCCCGAGCGCACGGAATGAGGTGTGGGTCACTGATCTGACCTACATCCCGACGGGCGAAGGCTGGCTGTATCTGGCCGGGATCAAGGACGTGTTCACCTGCGAGATCGTCGGTTATGCGATGGGCGCGCGCATGACGCAGGAGCTGACGGCGCAGGCGCTGTTTCGGGCCGTGCAACAGAAGCGCCCGGCGGCGGGGCTGATTCACCACTCGGACCGCGGTAGCCAATACTGCGCTCACGACTACCGCAAGCTGCTCGATCAGTTCGGCATGCGCGCATCGATGTCGCGCAAAGGAAACTGCTACGACAACGCGCCGATGGAGAGCTTCTGGGGCAGCCTGAAGAACGAATTGATCCATCACCAGCGCTACGCCACGCGGGCCCAGGCGCAGGCGGCAATTCGCGAATACGTGGAAATCTTCTACAACCGCCAACGGCGCCACTCGCGCCTTGGCTATCTGGCGCCGGCCGTGTTTGCTCAACAATTCAGCAGACAGGCCGCCGCCGCTTGAGGCGGGAGCGTCCACCGTAGACAGGACACCTCAGATTGCCTGCAGAGGCAACACGGTCAGGCGCACTCGACGATGGTGTAGCCGCCCATTCCGAGCGTCGCATTCTTGCCTACATGCAGCCACTGGCCGAGGTGCAGCCACGGCAGCAGCGGCTCGAGCGTGCCCTCCAGTGTCCACGTACCCAAGGCACCACCCAGCGTCATTTCCCGCTGCTGACGGCTGGAAAAGCGCGACCAGTCGTGCCATCGCAGCGTCGCCCGATGTTCGAGCGTATCGGCCAGGCGCACCAGCGCCGACGGGTCATCGACCAGATTGCGGCTGTCCGCATGAAACTCCGCCAGCAAGGTGGCTCTGCGAAGCAAGTCGGCGACGAGCTTACGCGGGGTCAGTTGCTGCGGTCGCAACGGTTTGCCATGATGCTGCAGACGCA